>DQIA01000074.1:44212-59545 GCA_003525905.1 Clostridiales bacterium | reverse complement strand
CCCGATTCGGGTCCTGCGGCGCGGAAATTTTTACGCTTTCTGCCTTACTCTTCCGGCATGGTCATGCACAGCCGCCGCAGCAGGCGGCAGGTCAGCTCCCACCATGTCAGCCGCTCGATGGCCTCCGGCGCGATGATGGGGATCTCGGCCAGCGTCTCGCCGTTGGCGGAGATGGTCAGCGTGCCGAGCTGCTGGCCTGCGGCGACGGGCGCTTCCACCCGTTCGGCCAGCGTGACCGTGCGGGTGACGGCGGCCTGCAGACCCTTTTCGATGAGGATCGGCGCCGCCTGCTGCAGCTCCGGCTGCACGGCGGCCTTCTGCCCGAGCGTGACCGGGACCGGCTGCAGCGGCTCGGGCATCTCGGTCGAGACGAGGGCATAGTTGGCAAAGCCGTAGTCCAGCAGGGCCTTGGCGGAGGAAAAGCGGTCTGCGGAGCTGGCGCAGTGCAGCACGACGGCGATGAGCTCGATGCCGTCGCGCTTTGCCGAGGCGGCGAGGCAGTGCCCGGCTGCCGAGGTATAGCCCGTCTTCAGGCCGGTCGTGCCCTGATAGAAGCGCACGAGCTTGTTCGTGTTCGAAAGGCCGAATTTGCCGCCGCGCACCGTGTCCATCCAGATGGTCGTGTAGTCGCGAACGCGGTCGTGCTTCAGAAGCTCCCGTGAGATCACGGCGATGTCGTGCGCCGTCGTCAGGTGCTCCGCGGCCTCCGGCGCATCGTCCAGCCCCGTGCAGTTGACAAAATTCGTGTCGAGCAGGCCCAGCTCCTGCGCGCGCTGATTCATCATGCCGACGAACGCGCTCTCGCTGCCCGCTACATGCTCCGCCAACGCCGTGGCGCAGTCGTTTGCGGAGCTTACGACGACGGATTTGAGCATTTCGTCCATGCTCATCTCCTCGCCCGGCTCCAGATAGACCTGGCTGCCGCCCTTGGCGCAGGCGGCCTCCGAGGCGATGACGGTGTCGTCCCAGCCGATGCGGCCGGTGTCCAGCGCTTCCATGACGAGCAGCAGCGTCATGACCTTCGTCACGGACGCCGGGCGCAGCCGCTCCGAGGCGTTCTTTTCATAGAGCACCGTGCCCGTTGCGGCATCCATCAGGATGGCGGAGGGCGCGGCAATGTCCGGCCCGGCAGCACGGACGGGCGGCGCGGCGGCCAGCAGCATCGCGGCCGTCAGAAGGGCAGTCAGCCATTTTCGCATATCCATCAGCTCCCCAGCTTGGTTTCTTGGTACAAGCGTATGCGGGGAGAGAGACGACCATGCGGCTTTTGTGCAGGAAGCCGGGATCGCATCCGGCTCCATCAACTATCCATAGATTTTTCCCGATGATTCGACAGGTTTTTTGTAGAAATGGTATATGATATCAGAAAAGAAAGATTGAAAATGCAGAATTCCTGTGTTAGAGTGAAAGGAAGACGGAAAATGCCGATTCAAAAAATGATGCGGGGTACGATCCTCCGAAAAGGAAAAAACGATTTCTATGCTCCGCCTGCCGGGCAGAGCTATCGCTGGAAACACTGGGTAACGGAACACGACATCAAAGTGTGCGTTGTCTGCAAGACGGCGCATGGAAAAATCTATGCTATGGACGAGACCGTGGATGCAGCGCCTCCGCTGCATTTCAATTGCCGCTGCGAAATATGCGCGATGAATTCCGTAATTGCCGGCTTTGGGACAAAAGACGGAACAGATGGTGCGGATTGGTGGATAAAATATAATGGGAGACTGCCGGAGTATGATATTAGTTGGGAAGAAATGTATGCCCGCGGCTATAAACCCGGGAAACCACCTCGGAAATATGCACCGGACATGATGATTTACGGAGGGGTTTACAGTAACGATAATGGTCACCTCCCCTCTGCGCCGGGGAGAGTCTGGCATGAGGCGGATATAAACTACTACGAAGGACAAAGAAATCGGCATCGTATCGTTTGGTCAAACGACGGACTGATATTTGTTACATACGACCATTACGAGACGTTTTATGATATCATATAGGGAGGGATTACCACATGGAAAACGACAAAACGTGCCCGGAGCATGTGACGGTTGACCTGACCGGGGTCGGCGGATGGGAAGATTTTTGGGGGCGTATCCAGACTGCATTTGTTTTTTCGGACGGATTCGGGAAAAACTGGGACGCCTTTTGGGACGTACTGTCAAAGGAGTGTCCGGCCAGTAAGGTAACGGTGGTCGGAGCGAATCGGCTTCCGGCGGCCTGGAAAAACTCGGCCGGAGTCCCGTTCCCTGAAATGATCCGCAGGATCCTGCAGCGAAATCAGGAATTCAGGGAAAAATTCAACGAGCCGTTCGACTACGAATTTGTCGATGCATAAAATGCTTGCCGCCATGGCAGCCGTTTACCGCAGAATTTTCTTCGCCTTGAGGTAGCGCTCCTCCTCGGAGAAGACGCAGCCGCAGTATTTCTGAATGTACATGCCAAGCTCCCGCGCACGCTCCTGCCCGGCGCGGAACAGCGGGCGGAAATCGCGGTAGAGGAACGTCACGCCGTATTCAGCGGCGGCACGCTCTGCGACCTCGCGCAGCAGCTCGTGGTTCTGATACGGGCTGATGAACAGCGAGGAGGTAAAGGAATCAAAGCCGCCCTCTTTGGCCTCGTGCGCGGCGGCATACAGGCGCATGGAGTAGCACTTGACGCAGCGGCCGTCGATATCCTCGGCCACGGCGCGGACGAAGGGGCGCAGGCCGTAGTCATTGCGCTCAATGAGCGGCAGCCCGATGGAGGCGGCGTAGTCGCGCAGGCAGTTGCGGCGGCTGCGATATTCCGTGAAGGGGTGGATGTTCGGGTTATACCAGTAGCCCGTGACGGCGCAGCCGTCCGTGCGCAGCACGTCGATGCACTGGTTGGCGCAGGGCGCGCAGCAGATGTGAAGCAGGGTGTTCATGAAAGCAGCTCCTTTCCGTGCCTCCATTATACACGGCAGGCGGGTATTGTGCAAGCACACAAAATCGGGCGTGGAAATTTGTGGAAAATTCCGGTTGCGAACGCATAAAAAATGTGGTAGTATGTATCAAATTCCACCCCCGCAGAAACCAGAAACGAAAGGATGTTGTGCATGGCCAATACCAACGAAACCTACGCCGCCCGGATCCAGCGGAAGCTGATGAAAAAGCAATATCTGGTCGAAGTCGCCACGGGCCGCCGGAAGGCAGATCTTGTGCTGAAGAATGCCTCTTACGTCAATGTGTTTTCCAATGAGCTTTGCCATGGGGATATTGCCGTGGCCAAGGGACAGATCGTCGGCATGGGCGACTATGCCGGTGAGGTGGAGTATGATGTCAGCGGCAAGATCGTTTGCCCCGGCTTCATCGACGCCCACATCCATCTGGAATCCTCGCTCGTTTCGCCCCGCGAGTTTGTTCGCGCTGTTTTGCCGCACGGGACCACGACGGTCATCACCGATCCGCATGAGATCACGAACGTCATGGGCACCGACGGCATTGATTATATGCTGCAGGCCACGGAGGGCCTGCCCATCGATGTGCGCTTCATGCTGCCGAGCTGCGTGCCCGCCACGCCGCTGGACGAGTCCGGCGCGAACCTCGATTACCGCGCCATCGACTCATTCTATGACCACGCCCGCGTGCAGGGCCTTGCCGAGATGATGAACTATGTCGGTGTCGTCGGCGGCGACAAGGAGGTCATCGCCAAGATCGTTGCGGCGCAGGCGCACCACAAGAAGATCGACGGCCATGCGCCCGGCCTGTCCGGTAAGGATCTGGCTGCCTATATCGCGGCGGGCGTCTATTCCGACCACGAGTGCTCCGATATGGACGACGCCATGGCGAAGCTGCGCAACGGCCAGTTCATCATGATCCGCGACGGCACGGCTGCCCACAACCTCGAGGCACTCGTCGATCTGCTCAGACAGCCGTATTACGACCGCTGCATGTTCTGCACGGACGACAAGCACCCGAGCGACCTGCTGGAAAAGGGCCATATCGACTATCTCATCCGCAAGGCCATCCACTACGGCATCGATCCCATCGTCGCCGTGAAGACGGCCTGCCACAACCCCGCCCGCTATTTCGCCCTGAATAACCGCGGCGCCATTGCACCGGGCTATCTGGCCGATTTTGCGATCATCGACAATTTCGACGATTTCAATGTGGAGATGGTGTTCCGCAAGGGCGTTCTGACGTGCAGCAACGGCAAGGTGCACGACTTTGAAGCGCCGCGCATCGAGGATTACCTTGTCGAGCGCGCGCACGACACGTTCCATGTCGCCCATCTGACGGCGGAGGACTTCCACGACGCCCGTCCGCGCGGCGTCATCGGGCTGGTCCCCGGCGAGATCGTCTCGACGGACGCGGGCTATGCCAGCGCCATCGACCCGGAGAACGACATTTTGAAGATCGCCGTCGTGGAGCGCCACAAGAATACGCACCACATCGGCATCGGCTATCTCAAGGGCTACGGCCTGAAGCGCGGCGCGGTCGCCACGTCCATCTCGCACGATTCGCACAACATCATCGTCGTCGGCGCGAATGAGGAGGACATGGCCTTTGCGGCCAACCGCATCGTCGAGAACCGCGGCGGCATCACCGTTGTGGAGAACGGGACCGTGCTCGGTGAGCTCGTCCTGCAGATCGCGGGCCTCATGAGCGAGGACAGCCTTGTCGAGGTCAACGACCAGCTGGAGGCTGCGAAGGAGCGCGCCTTTGAGCTGGGCGTGTCCCGCGGCATTGACCCGTTTATGACGCTGTCGTTCATGTCGCTGCCGGTCATCCCGGCCCTGCGCCTGACGACCCGCGGCGTCATCGACGTTATCAAGCAGCAATACATCTAAGGAACCTCTGAATCAATCGTCTGCGGTGGATGCCGGTTTAATCAGAGCTTCCCTAATTCAAGGCAGCCCCGCACGTGCGCCTGCTGCATGGTGCGGTGCTGCCCCTGGCACATATTCGGAGGACGCAGACGCGTCCTCCGATTTTATTTGCGCAGAGTGAACAAGCTCATCATGCAGACGGGACCTGTAAGGACTGCGCGGCGGCCAGATCGTTGTCAGCGCGGAGGATACGGCACTGATGCCGCGCAACAGCATCGGCCTGAAGGCGGACGGCACGGTCGTCACCTTCGTCGCAGACGGCGACCAGCGCCCTGAAGAATGCCACCGTGAAGCTGACGCAGCTCAACACGCAGTTTGGCGAGCCGACCGTTGCATTCGCAGCAGGCCGCATGGAGAGCGTTTTGCATTCTCCGGTTTGAATCTTCGCCGATGTGGATATGCTTCCCACAGGATATTTCAGAAGGGAAGGATCAAAATGCGAAAAAGCAGAGTGCAGCGCATCTGGGAGAATGCCGTGGTGTTCTACCTCGGCGGGATGTTCTACTGCACGGTGGAGCTGCTGTGGCGGCAGTGGACGCACGGGAGCATGTTCCTGCTGGGCGGGCTGTGCTTCTGGACGGTCAGCAGCCTCGGGCGGTGCGTGCGTATGCCGCTGCTGGCGCAGATGGCGCTGGGCGCGTGCATCGTGACGTTTTTTGAATTCTGGACGGGCGTGCTCGTCAACCGCGTGATGCACCTTGGCGTGTGGGACTATTCCGCCGCGCCGTTCAATCTGCTCGGGCAGATCTGCCTGCCGTTCACGCTCCTGTGGTTCCCATTGTGCGGCATCGGTATCCTGCTCGACCGCGGCATGCGCCGTGCCCTGTTCGGCACCCCGGCCCCGCAGCTGCGGTGGGTGTAGGAGGCCAAAAATGCCCGCCACGGCCGGTTGACTGTGGCGGGCATTTCGTGAATGCGTGTACCCTACGTTTTTTGCATATTCCGGTACAGAAAATAACACGGTGCAGCCTTGCTGATCTGCACCGTGTTTTTTTCGGGATTCAGAGCGCTTCTTCCTCCGGCTCGTTCTGCGCGGGGTTGCACAGCAGCTGCAGGCTGCTTGCCGCCATGGTCAGCAGCAGGGCGACCTGAATGCCGGCGTCGTTCGCGCGGCCGCACAGGCAGTCCACGATGGAGATGGCCGAGAAATAGACCGCGCACAGCGACCAGAACAGCGTGATGCGGCGCTTGCCTTTGCCGAAGCTGAAGCCTGCGAGCTGGAAGGCTGCCAGCATGCAGCTGATGGCGGCGAACAGGTGATAGACGAAGTCGTTGAGCGACGGATCGGTGCTCCACTTCTGAAAATTCACGATGAGGCGCACGATCAGATAGACGCTCACGATCATATACAGCAGCGGAGAGGGCTTCTCGTGCCGCAGGCACTTGCGTGCAAAGGCAACAAGCGTGACTGCGCACACGACGCCGAGCAGAGGGATGAGCAGGTTCATCGTCTTCTGCAGCTGCGTAAGGGCGAGGGCCTCATCCTCCGTCTTCGGCAGGGATGCGTAGTAGAGCATGATGCCGCCGATCACAAAGCACACGGCCGAGGCGATGTGCAGGACATTCGGCAGCTTTCCGCCGGAAAAGATCTCCTCCCAGCGCGTCTGGCGGCGCAGCGGCCGGATCAGAACGGCCAGCGCGGCCAGCACGGCCACGCTCAGTGCGGCGATGACGAGATAGAGGTAACGCCCCTGCAGGACGGCACCGTTGCTTTTGATATCGTTGCTGAGCTGCACCCAGCGCAGGATCGCTGCGAGCACGGCTGCGCCGCCGGTGATGCCGAGCAGTGCGGCTGCACGGGTGGACCCGAGTCTCTTCATGGTAATGGCCTCCCATTCAAACATTAGCCATTAAATTATAGCACAGCCGGGACAAAAATCCTATCCTTTTTGCTGGGATTTGGAAAAATCATGGCCATTCGCTTGACGGGGCACCCTGTGATAGGATATCATGAAAAGAAAACGACAAGGAGGGCACAGCCATGGAGCAGAAGGAACTGCTGACCGTGATCGTGGCGGATGACGAGACGGAGCTCCGCGAAGCGGTGTGCAGCGTGATCCCGTGGAAGGAGATCGGCTTCCGCCTCGTCGGGAGCGCCGGGAACGGTCTTGATGCCCTGCAGCTCGTCGAGCAGCTGCAGCCGGATCTGCTGCTGACGGACATCCGCATGCCCTATATCAGCGGTGTGAGTCTGGCCCAGCAGGTGCGCGAGCTGCGGCCGCTGACGCAGATCGCCTTCCTGAGCGGCTATGACGACTTCGCCTATGCCCAGAAAGCCATTGAGTATAATGTCATCAGCTATCTGCTCAAGCCCATCAGCATGCGGGAGCTGACGGAGGCACTGGCGGAGATCCGCGGGAAGATTCGCCGGAAATTCGCCCGCCTGCTGCCGCAGAAGCCGGAAAAGAGCGGCTGGCGCGAGCTTTTGCTGCCGCTGCTGCTCGACGGCTTTGCCGAGGAGGCGCAGCAGGACGATCCCGCGCTGCTGGCCTCTCTGGTCGGCGCGGGCATTCTGGCTGCCGGGCAGGAGCGGTATTCTCTGACGGTCCTTGCCATCCGGCTGGAGCAGGACGGCAAGAACCGCACGACGCCGGACATGGCCTATACCGTGGACATGCTGCTTGGCAAGCTTTGCCGCAGCCGGAGCGTGTATTCCGGCGGACGTCTGCTGACGCTGCTGATCGCGGAGGAGGAGCCGCGCGGACTGGAGCTTGCCATCGACGAGCTGCGCCAGTCCTTCGCCCGTGTGCTGGAGCTGCGGGCGATCGTGGGCATCAGTCACCCGTTTACGAGCTTTTGCCGCTGCCACGCGGCCAGCCGCGAGGCGGTGGACGCCCAGCGCTTTGCGGGCGAGAGCGGCATCTATCACATTTCGCAGATCGCGGCGGAGAGCGGAACGGCGCAGACGGACCTCGGCGCCCTGCTGGCGCCGCTGGACAATCTGCTGCGCTCCGGCAGCCGTGAGGAGCTGGAAAAGCAGCTCGTGCAGAGCTTCGGCGCATCGAGCGGCACAGCGGAGAGCGACAGCGTGACGCTGCAGGTGCTGGCACTGGCCCAGCGCGTGCTGCACACGGCAGTTTCGCCGGGGGAGGCGGCTGCGCTGCTGCGCCGGTGCCGTATCCCGGAGCCGCTGTTTTCCATTTCACCCCCGCAGGAGCTGCAGCGGCGCGTCACGGCGCTGTGCCTTGCGGCGCGCGACCTGCTGGCCGAGCGGCGGCGCGATGGCGTGAGCCTGCTGTGTGCGCAGGCCATGGAGACCATTGAAAAGCAGTATATGGAGGAGGACCTCTCCCTCAGCGGCGTGAGCGAGCAGCTTCACGTCAGCCCGAACTACCTCAGCGCCAATATGAAGAAGTACGCAGGCGACACGTTCATGAACCTGCTTATCAAAAAGCGCATGGAGGTCGCCCACGCCCTGCTGACGACGAGCAGCCTGAAAATTTACGAGGTCGCGCGGCAGTGCGGCTATTCCGACCAGCATTATTTCAGCTTCTGCTTTAAAAAATATTACGGCGTTTCGCCCGCGCAGCTGCGCCGGGCCGAGAGCGAGCGGGGAGGCGATGGAGCATGACGCGGAAAAGACGCGGCCTGAGCATGACATCCATTTTGGTGCTGGCGCTCGTCGGTACCATCACGGCCATCGTGCTGGGAGCCATGGCCGTGTTCCTGCAGACCTATCAGCGCTCGCTCATCCGGAGCGTGCAGACCTCTGCGCGCCAGTCCGTCGCCCAGGTAGGCAAGACGGTCGAGGACTATCTGGACGATGTCAACAGCCTCATGGAGCTGCTCGAGCGAAAGCTCGAGGATCCGCGGCAGGACCGGGACGACTTCTTTGCCGCCTTCCTGCAGATCCGGCCGGACGTTGTGGCCGTTACGACCTATGACGCGGCGGGCGGGCTTGTGGACTGCCGGTCGCGCGGGGCAAAGCGCACGGAGATCTATCAGAATCTTTCGTTTGATCCCGATAAAATGGACGACTATGCCGGCGGCTATGTCTCCACGCCTCATGTGGCCTCGATCTTTCAGGGCTATTATCCGTGGGTCGTCACGCTCGTTGCGCCGCTCGATGCGCCGGGCCGCGAGGAATGGATCGCGCTGGACATCAGCTTCAGCAGCATTTCCGCCTACCTGAACGACGTCGGCATCGGCCAGCACGGCTACTGCTTCCTGATGGACCAGAGCGGCAACATCATCTATCACCCGCAGCAGCAGCTCATCTATTCCGACCTCAAGCGGGAGAACACGTCGCTCATCGCGGGCCTGCCGGACGGCAGCAACGAGAGCGGCAGCATGATCTATACGCTCACCTCGCTGGAAAACAGCCATTGGCGCGTTGTCGGCGTGAGCTTCGTCGAGGAGCTCATCACCGAGAGCGTGCAGGAGGTCAGCCGCATTCTGGCCGCCTCCGGTATCGGTATCCTGCTGGCCGCCGTCATCATCAGCTTCGTGCTGTTCCGCACGCTTTCCCGCCCCATGCACGGCCTGACGGCAGCCATGCGTCAGTTCGAGCAGGATGCGGACAATTTCACCTATGTTCCGGTCGGCGGTGCGCGCGAGGTGCGCGTGCTGTCGGATTCGTTCGGGCAGATGGTCGTGCAGATCCAGCGCCTCATGGAGCAGGTGCGTGCCGAGGAGGTCAACCTGCGCAAGACGGAGCTGCGCGCCCTGCAGGCGCAGATCAACCCGCACTTTCTCTATAATACGCTCGACTCCATTGCGTGGATGTGTGAGCAGGGGAGAAATGCCGAGGCCGTCGAGATGGTCAATGCGCTGGCGCGGCTGTTCCGCATCAGCATCAGCCGCGGCCACGAGCTTATCCCCATCCGCAGCGAGCTGCAGCATGCCGAGAGCTATCTGCAGATCCAGTCCCACCGCTATAAGAATCAGTTTTCCTATTCCTTCGACGTGCAGGAGGAGTGCCTGGACTACCTGTGCAACAAGATCACGCTGCAGCCCATCATCGAAAACGCGATCTACCACGGCATCAACGGCCTTGTGGATGAGGGGGAGATCCGCATCTCGTGCCGCGCGGACGGGGACGACATCCTGTTTACCGTCGAGGACAACGGCACCGGCATGGAGCCGGAGCAGGTGCAGGCCATCCTGCGCAAGGAGCGCAGCGACCACACCGGCATCGGGATCAAGAACGTCAACGATCGTCTGAAGATCTATTTCGGACCGGCCTATGGCATTACCATCGACAGCGTGCCCGACGAGGGAACGCGCGTATATATCCGCATGCCGAAGGTGCGGGAGGAGGCAGAGTATGAAAAACGCTAAACGGCTGGCCGCACTTTTCCTGACGGCCGCCGTGCTTCTGACGGCGGGCTGCAGCCGCAAGACTGTCACGTCACAGAACTCCGTATGGTTCATTGCCAAATCCACGAACACGGAATTCTGGAAATCTGCCTTTGCCGGAGCGAACGCCGCAAAATCGGAGTATAACGTCGATCTGACGATCTGCGGGCCGGAGACGGAGGAGGACTACGAGGAGCAGAACCGTCTTATCGACGAAGCCGTCGCTGCCGGTGCGGATGCCATCGTCTATTCCGCCATCAGCTACACGAAAAACGCCGAGGCAATCACCCGCGCGGCCAAGCAGGGCCTGAAGATCGCCGTCATCGACAGCGACGTGGACTCCGACGGCGTCGGTGTGCGCATCGGCACGGACAATGTCGAGGCCGGGCGCATGGCCGGGCGCGCTGCCCTGCAGACGGACTGGGACAGCCTGACGGTCGGCATCGTGAACTTTGATCTCGGCAGCCGCAACGGGCAGGAGCGCGAGAGCGGCTTTCGCGAGGCGCTGGCGGGAGACCCGCGTGTGAAGGACATCTATACGATCAACGTCAACGCCGACGCCACGACGGCACAGGTCCGCACGGTGCAGCTCCTTGTGGAGCACCCGGAGATCAATGTGATCGTCGGCTTCAACGAGCCGATCGCCGTCGGCGCGGCCATGGCCGTGCACTCCCTTGGCCTCGCGGGCCGCGTGCGCATGGTCGGCTTTGATACGAACGTCAAGTGCATCGACCTGCTGCAGAGCGGGGCCGTTTCGGCCCTCATCGTGCAGAATCCCTATGCCATGGGCTACCTCGGGGTCGAGGCTGTGTGCAATCTGCTCGACGGGCAGACCTACCGCACGGCGGAGCTGCTCGACACGGCGACGCGCACCGTGACGAAGGAGACGATGTTCACCATCGAGAATCAGAAGGCACTGTTCTCATTCGGTTGACATATGCGCATTTTGCACAAATTCGACGCATTGTTTTTGACATCCAAAACAAAGAATGTGAAGTTTTCACCCTTCCTGCGTAAGAAATCTCATTGTTTTTTGTACAAATTCTGTTAAAATTTAATTACGCGGAACGGAGATTCCGCAGAAATTTATGGAGGATGAATGACAATGAAAAAACTTCTTGCGCTTCTTCTTGTCCTTGTCATGGTCGTTGCTCTGGTCGCCTGCGGCAGCAACGGCAACGAGACCGAGGCACCGACGGACGCTTCTCAGCCCGCTTCCGACGCCACTGAGAACAACGACAACACCGACAACAGCGACACCCCTGTGGGCACCGATCTGAAGGTCGCCGTGTTCTACTACACCTATTCCGACACCTACATCTCCAGCGTCCGCACCGCTCTCGATGCACAGCTGGACGCGCTGGGCGTTACCTATCAGGACTTCGACTCCAACGGCAACCAGACCACGCAGAACGAGGCCATCCAGACCGCAATCGCTGACGGCTATAACCTGCTGATCGTCAACATGGTCACTTCCGGTTCTTCCGACACCGCGAAGGGCATCATGGAGCTGGCCGGCGATGTGCCCGTTATCTTCTTCAACCGCGCAGTCGATGAGGACGGCGTCGAGGCTTCCGCTTCTGTCCTGAACGCTTATGAGAACATCGCATTCGTCGGCACCGACGCCCCCGAGGCAGGCCATCTGCAGGGCAAGATGATCGGCGAGTACGTCCTCGAGCACTATGACGAGCTCGACCTGAACGGCGACGGCAAGATCTCCTACGCCATGTTTAAGGGCGACGAGGCAAACGTCGAGGCCATCTACCGCACCCAGTACGGCGTTGAGGATGCCAATGCTGTCCTGACTGCCGCCGGCAAGCCCGAGCTTGTCTACTTCGATGCCAACAATACCTCCGGCTATCAGGTCGACCTGAACGGCCAGTGGTCCGCTGCTGCAGCACTCGATTACATGAACACGAACCTCTCGCAGTACAACGAGGGCAACAACAACATGATCGAGCTCATCATCTGCAACAACGACAACATGGCTGAGGGCTGCATCTCCGCTCTGGAGTCCGCGGGCTACAACAACGGCACCGGCAAGACCATCCCGGTCTTCGGCGTTGACGCCACCGATTCCGCCAAGGAGCTCATTGCCAACGGCAAGATGACCGGCACCGTCAAGCAGGATGCCGAGGGCATGGCTGCCGCCATCGCTCAGATCGCCAAGGCTGTCGGCGAAGGCACCGCTCTGAAGGACGCCGTCGCTGCTACGGCTGAGAGCAACACCGAGATGTACAGCGTCGCCGAGGGCGTTGCCACGAAGCTGTATGTCGCTTATGCTCCCTACACCGCGTAAGCATCGGACATAAAAACTCTGACTGATCGAAATCGAAAAGGGGAGGCTGCCGCAGGGCGGCAGCCTCCTTTTCAGATTTTCAAACAGGCCAAGGAAGTAAGGAGGACATGAAATGAATATGGATCAGGATATCTTGCTGCAGATGACGGATATCACGAAGACCTTCCCGGGCGTCAAGGCGCTCGATCATGTTTCTCTGACGCTGAAACGGGGAACCGTCCATGCTCTGATGGGAGAAAACGGCGCAGGCAAATCCACGCTGATGAAGTGCCTGTTCGGCATTTATAACAAGGACAGCGGAACCATCCTCCTGGAAGGCAAAGAAGTCAATTTCAAGAACAGCAGAGAGGCGCTGGACAATGGCGTGGCCATGGTCCATCAGGAGCTGAATCAGGCTCTGAAGCGCTCTGTTATGGATAATATCTGGCTGGGGCGTTACCCGAAGCATCTCGGACTGGTGGTCGACGAGACCAAAATGTACCGGGAGACCATGAAAATATTCGACGAGCTGGGCATCAATGTCGATCCGCACCGGATCATGAGCACGATGCCCGTTTCGCAGCGTCAGATGGTCGAGATCGCGAAGGCGGTCTCCTATCGTTCGAAGGTCATCGTATTTGACGAGCCGACCTCCTCTCTCACGGAGGACGAGGTCGAGCATTTGTTCCGAATTATCAACATGCTCCGCGACCGGGGCGTGGGCATCATTTATATTTCGCATAAAATGGCGGAGATCAAGCGCATCTCCGACGAGATCACCATCATGCGCGACGGTCAGTGGATCGCGACCCGCCCGGCTGCCGAGCTGGAGGTCAACGATATCATCCGCCTGATGGTCGGCCGTGAGCTGAACAATCAGTTCCCGCCGAAAACGAACAAGCCGGGCGAGCCCTTCCTGAAGGTCGAGCACCTGACGGGCCAGTATAACGGCCTGCGCGATGTGAATTTCACGGCGCGCCGCGGCGAGATCCTCGGCCTGGCCGGTCTGGACGGCAGCGGCCGCACGGAGACGCTCGAGTGCATCTTCGGCGTGATGACCCGCAAGGACGGCGTCATCACCCTCGACGGCAAGCCCTGCCGCAACCGCAATGCGCGCGAGTCCATCAAAAACGGCTTTGCCCTGCTGACGGAGGAGCGCCGCTCGACCGGTATTTTCTCCATCCTGAATATCCGGGAGAATACGGTCATTTCCAGCCTGAAAAAGCACCGCCGCGGCATCTGGCTGAGCAACCGCTCCATGAAGAAGGATACGCAGTGGTCCATTGATGCCATGCACACCAAGACGCCGTCTCAGGAGACGAAGATCCGCAGCCTCTCCGGCGGCAACCAGCAGAAGGTCATTCTCGGCCGCTGGCTGCTCACCGACCCGGACGTGCTGCTGCTCGACGAGCCGACGCGCGGCATCGACGTCGGCGCAAAGTACGAAATTTATCAGCTCATCATCGACCTTGCCAACCGCGGCAAGACCGTGCTGATGGTCTCGTCCGAGATGCCGGAGCTTCTGGGCGTCTGCGACCGCATCCTTGTCATGTCAGGCGGCCGCCTTGCCGGTGAAGTGGATGCCAAAACGACCAGCCAGGAAGAGATCATGCGGCTGGCAGCAAAATACGTTTAAGGGAGGGCCTCGGTCATGGCAAATCCTGTGACAAAAATTCGCAATACGGCTGCGGACTACCGCAAGCTGGACGGGCGCGACAAGCGCCGCTTCTGGACGGACGGCATTCTGAACAATGCGCTGTACATCCTGATGGCGATCTTCATCATCTACACCGCCATCGTCAACCATAACTTCCTGAAGATCGGCTCCATCACGAACATCATCTCGCTGGCCGCTGCGTCCCTTCCGTTCGCGCTCGGCGTTGCGGGCTGCATCGTCCTGACGGGCACCGACCTTTCCGGCGGCCGTGTCGTCGGCCTGTCCGCTGCCCTTTCTGCCGCCCTGCTGCAGAAGACGGACCTTGCCCGCAGAATGTTCAGCTGGATGCCGAATATCCCCACCTGGGCCGGTATCTGCATCGCCATTCTTGCGGTCATCGCCATCGGTGCAATTATCGGCTTTGTCAACGGTTTCTTCGTTGCAAAGTTCAAGCTGCATCCCTTCATCGTCACGCTGGCCACGCAGCTCATCACCTATGGCCTGATCCTCGTGTTCTTCATGCTCAACGATAACAACGGCCAGCCGCTGTCCGGCCTGTCCGACGGTTATTCGAGCTTCATCAAGGGCAAGATGATCTCCATCGGCGCTGTCAGCCTGCCGTGGTATGTGCTTTATGCCATCATCCTGCTTGCCATCACCTGGTTCCTGTGGAACAAGACGACGTTCGGCAAGAACATGTTCGCCGTCGGCTCGAATGCCGAGGCTGCCAATGTCTCCGGCGTGAACGTCTTCCGCACGACGGTCCTTGTCCACACATTCGCGGGCGTGATGTACGGTCTGACCGGCTTTATCGAGGGCGCGCGCATCAGCTCCATCACGCAGTCCACCGGCCTGAACTATGAGTGCGATGCCATTGCGGCCTGCGTCATCGGCGGCGTTTCGTTCGTCGGCGGCACCGGCAAGATCAGCGGCATCGTGCTCGGCGTTCTCATCCTGCGTATCATCTTCGCTGCGCTGACCTTCCTTGCCATCGATTCCAGCCTGCAGTACATCATCAAGGGCCTCATCATTCTGGTCGCCTGCTCTCTGGATATGCGCAAGTACCTCGTCAAAAAGTAAAGACAACAGCTGCTCCTCCGGGCCTCCTGCCCGGAGGAGTTTTTATATTAAAAGTAGGGGCGGGGCATGCCCCGCCCGTCCGCGAAGCGGCAATCGGCTCGCTAATTCGGCGCAGCGCACCATTCCCAACGCCGCGTTTCCCCGATGTGTCATTGCGAGGAGCGAAGCGAC
>DQIA01000074.1:22542-44125 GCA_003525905.1 Clostridiales bacterium | reverse complement strand
GAGGAGCGAAGCGACGTGGCAATCTCGCAGTACCCGGTCGAATAACAGAAAGGCTGCGGCGAATACAGTAACTTTACGCTGCGGGGCGTCGAGGACGCCACCCCCTACAACGCCCGCCCGGAAGCCTCGCAAAATTTTCCGCTTTCTACTTCCTGCATGCCCCGTCCCTGCAGGGCTCCCATAAGCCGCCTCTTGCTTTTCCGCACGGATTCTGTTACAATAGGCAGACTGTGAAGAAAAAGATAGAAAGAATAGAGGAGGAAAGAGGCGTGCATTCATCGCTCAGAAAGAAATACATCGGCAATGCGGCGTTCTATAAAATGGCGCTTGCCGTTGCGATCCCCATCATGATCCAGAACGGCATCACGAACTTCGTCAGCCTGCTGGACAACATCATGGTCGGCCGCGTCGGCACGGAGCAGATGACCGGCGTTGCCATTGTCAATCAGCTCATTTTCGTGTTCAACCTTGCCATCTTCGGCGCGGTGTCCGGCGCGGGCATTTTCGGTGCGCAGTATTACGGCAAGGGCGACTGGGACGGCGTGCGGCAGACATTCCGCTTCAAGCTGCTCGTCTGCACGGCCCTTACGGTGCTCGGTGCGGGCATTTTCCTGCTGTTCGGCGAGGACCTGATCCTCCTGTACCTCAAGGGCGACGGCTCACCGGAGCAGATCGCGGCCAGCCTCGGCTATGCCAAGGAATATCTGCTCATCATGCTCGTCGGCTTTATCCCGTTCACGCTGTCGCAGTGCTATTCCGGCACGCTGCGCGAAACGGGCCAGACCGTCGTGCCCATGGTTTCGGGCGTCGTGTCCGTTGTGGTGAATCTCTGCTTCAACACGCTGCTGATCTTCGGCTATCTCGGCTTCCCGCGTCTCGGCGCCTCTGGCGCGGCCATTGCCACGGTTATCGCGCGCTTTGTCGAGGCGGGTGTCGTCATGCTCTGGGCGCACCGCAACCCGGAGCGCGTGCCCTATCTGCGCGGCGTGTACCGCTCGTTCCACATTCCGGCTGCGCTGGCCCGTGCCATTGCGAGAAAGAGCATCCCGCTCCTGTTGAACGAAACGCTCTGGGCAGCAGGTATGGCGCTGCTGGCGCAGTGCTACTCTGTGCGCGGCTATGATGTTGTCTCGGCCTATAACATCTGCTCGACCGTCTCGAACGTGTTCAATGTCGCCTTTATGGCCATGGGCAATGCCGTCGGCATCCTCGTCGGCCAGCTGCTCGGCGCGGGGAAGATGGAGGAAGCCGTCGATACAGACCGTAAGCTCATCACGTTCTCCGTCGGCATCTGCATCGTGCTCGGCGGCCTGATGTCCCTTGTGGCCCACCTGTTCCCGCAGATCTATAACACGTCTGACAGCATCCGTGACCTTGCGGCCGCGTTCATCCGCATCTGCGCGCTGTGCATGCCGATCAACGCGCTGGCAAATGCCTGCTATTTCACCCTGCGCTCCGGCGGCAAGACGTTCGTGACGTTCCTGTTCGACAGCTTCTATGTCTGCGTGCTGACCGTGCCGATGGCCTTTGTGCTCAGCCGCTTCACCGGCCTGCCGATCGTGCCGCTGTTCCTCTGCTGCCAGCTGGCCGATATCGGCAAGTGCGTTGTCGGCCTCATCATGATCCGCCGCGGCGTCTGGATCCAAAACATTGTCGGAAAGGAGGCGGCCTGAGTGAAGCGCGATACCCGCTATTATCAGCAGCATGGCCTGCTGCGCATTTTCCTGTCGTATTTCGGTCCGCACCGCCGCCTGTTTCTGCTGGACATGCTCTGCGCGCTGTTCATCGGCGCGGTCGATCTCATTTTCCCGCTCATCTCCCGCCGCGCGATCAACACGATGCTGCCCGCGCACGCCTACCATACGTTCTTTGTCGTCATGGGCATCATGGCGGCGGCGTACCTCGTGCGCGCGTTCTTCTATTATATCATCGCCTATTACGGCCACACGTTCGGCATCCGCGTTGAGGCCGATATCCGCCGCGACCTGTTCCGCCACATGCAGAGCCTCGGCTATGAATTCTATGACCACAACCGCACGGGCCAGCTCATGAGCCGTCTGACGACGGACCTGTTCGAGATCACGGAGCTGGCGCACCACGGCCCGGAGGACCTGATGATCTCCCTGCTGACGATCGTCGGCGCGCTCGCCGTCATGTTCACGATCGAGTGGCGGCTGGCCCTGGTCGTGTGCGTCATCCTGCCGATCCTGCTTATCGTCGTCATCACGCGCCGCCGGAAAATGAGCAGGGTCTCGCGCGGTGTGAAGAAGCGCACGGCGGCCATCAATGCCGAGATCGAGTCCTCGCTCTCCGGCATCCGCACGGCGAAGGCCTTCGCGAACGAGGCCGTGGAGTTCGGCAAGTTCAGCGAGGCCAACGACCGCTTCAAGGTCTCAAAGCGGGAATTCCACCGCGAGATGGGCATTTTCTCCGGCTCGCTGGAGTTTTTCCTCTCGATCCTGAGCGTGGCCGTTATCACCGTGGGCGGCACGCTCATCATGCAGGGCCGGATGGATCTGGTCGACCTGTTCACGTTCTCCCTGTACATCTCCACGTTCACGAGCCCCGTGCGCAAGCTCGTGAATTTTGCCGAGATGTTCGCCAACGGCTTTGCGGGCCTCGGCCGCTTCGTCGAGCTGATGCGCACGGAGCCGAAGCTGCGCGACGCGCCGGATGCGAAAGCGCTCGGGCATGTCCGCGGCGCGATCGATGTGGAGGACGTCTCGTTCTCCTATGAGGAAAATCAGGAGGTGCTCGAGCACGTCACGCTGCACGTCCGGCCCGGCGAGACCGTTGCGGTGGTCGGCCCGTCCGGCGGCGGCAAAAGCACGCTGTGCCGCCTGATCCCACGCTTTTATGACGTGACGTCCGGCCGCATCTGCATCGACGGGCAGGACGTGCGCTCGGTCACGCAGGAGTCCCTGCACCACGCCATCGGTGTCGTGCAGCAGGATGTGTTCCTGTTTGCCGACACCATTGCGAACAACATCCGCTACGGCCGCCCGGACGCTACCATGGAGGAGATCCGGGAGGCGGCGCGGCAGGCGGAAATTTATGACGATATCATGGCCATGCCCGACGGCTTCGACACCTATGTCGGCGAGCGCGGCACGCTCCTGTCCGGCGGACAGAAGCAGCGCGTGTCCATCGCGCGTATTTTCCTGAAGAATCCGCCTATCCTGATCCTGGACGAGGCCACGAGCGCGCTCGACAGTGTGACGGAGTCGAAGATCCAGCACGCGCTCGACCATCTGGCCGAGGGCCGCACAACGCTCATCATCGCCCACCGCCTTTCGACCATCCGCAGCGCCTCGCGCATCCTTGTCGTGGCGGACGGCCGCATCTGCGAGCAGGGCACGCACGAGGAGCTTATGTGCCTCGGCGGCCTGTATGCGACCCTGCGCAGCACGCAGGACCTCAGCAGCGCGGAATGACCTCTGCGAATGCCCAAAAGATACCCGATAAAATGTGAACTTTTTTGGAAGGACCGTCGAAAATGGGATATTTGCTTGCTATTATGGTAAAATCCTGATATAATAGCGGAAATGCGGTCGACGTAACGACCTGTTCTTGGACGGCGCGCCGGAAATCTTGCCAAAAACATGGATTCCGACGCATTACAAGGAAAACAAGACCGCAATGCGGATTCCCATCCGCCTGTACGGCGGCATAGCATGGGAAAAACGAGAGGATGATACTGCTTTGAAGACTGCACACCGCGTGGAGCCAGCCATTACCCACTTCGCCATCAGCGGCGCTCCGATCACCTGCGAGAAATACGGCCACGGCCACATCAACTGCACCTATCAGGTCAAGACGGACGACGGGCACGCCTATATTCTCCAGCGCATCAACCGCTATGTGTTTGCCGATCCGAAGGCTGTGATGGAGAATGTCGGTGCCGTGACACAGTACCTGCGGGAGCGCGCGGAGGATCCCCATGAGGTCCTGAATTTTATTCCGGCCGATACCGGGGTATACTATCATATCGATGAGGCGGGCGAGTACTGGCGCTGCTATGAATTTGCCGACGGCATCTGCCTTGAGGCCCCGGAGTCCGACACCGACTTCTATGAGAGCGCCATCGCCTTCGGCCGCTTCCAGGAGATGCTGCGCGAGTTTCCTGCGGAGACGCTCCACGAGACGATCCCCCTGTTCCACAACACAACGAACCGCTACCGCATCTTCCGCAAGGCCCTGCAGGACGATCTCGCGGGCCGCGCGGCGGGCGTGCCGGACGATATCCGCTTCGCGCTCGACCGCGAGCAGGAGGCGGGCACGCTCTGCAGCCTGCTCGACAGCGGCGAGCTGCCGCTGCGCGTCACGCACAACGATACGAAGCTCAATAACGTCCTGTTCGACCGCCGGACGCGCAAGGCGCTGTGCGTGCTCGATCTCGACACCGTCATGCCCGGCTCGTCGCTGTATGACTACGGCGATTCCATCCGCTTCGGCGCGGCGACTGCGGCCGAGGATGAGAAGGACCTTTCGAAAATGGGCATCAATCTGCACCTGTTCCAGGTCTACACGGCGGGGTATCTTGCCGCCTGCAAGAGCCTGACGCCCAAGGAGCTGGAGCTGCTGCCGCTCGGCGCGAAGATCATCACGCTTGAGCTGGCCGTGCGCTTCCTGACCGACTATCTCGACGGCGACCGCTATTTCCGCGTCGCCTATCCCGAGCACAATCTGGTGCGCGCCCGCGCGCAGATGAAGCTGGTGGCCGACATGGAGGCCCACTGGGACGAGATGCAGGCCATCGTCGCAGAAGAAGCGGCAAAGCGAAACTGAGGAGGAGCTATGCAGTATTTAGGCGTTGAATATTCCGTCAAGCATATGCCGGAGCTCGATCCGGACTTTATCCCCTTCGGCGTGTGGCTCGAGGCCTATGCCAGGGGCGCGGAAAAGCCCCTGACCATCGCGCTCGAGCGCGATCAGGGCAAGATCTCCGTCCGTGAGACGAAGATCCACGGCACGCCGGAAATGGCCGAGGCCGATTATCGCTATGTCGAGCGCTATGTCAAGTTCCTGCTGTGGTCCGTCGGCGGCTTCCGCATCTGGATCTGCGGCGACAGTGCGCTGGCGCAGCGCCTGCAGCGCGCCTATACCCTCACGGGCGAGCGCGCGTTCGACGTTCAGTTCATGCAGGACGTCTATGAGGTGCCGTTCGAGGTCATCGACTGCACGCCCGAGCAGCTGCCGCAGGCAAACGAGTCCTCCGTCGCCATCGGCGGCCATATGGAGGGCTGCCGCATCGGCTTTGACGCGGGCGGCTCCGACCGCAAGGTCTCCGCAGTCATCGACGGCAAGACCGTTTATTCCGAGGAGGTCGTCTGGCACCCGAAGACGGAGCCGGACCCCCAGTATCATTTCGACGGCATCGTCGAGGCCTTCCGCACGGCCGCGTCCAAAATGCCGCGCGTGGACGGCATCGGCGTTTCCTCCGCCGGTGTGTTCATCGGCAACAGCCCGATGGTCTCCGCCCTGTTCCTGAAGGTCCCACGCGAAAAGCGCGAGCTTGTCAAGACGATCTATGACCGCGCGGCCAGAGAGATCGGCGATGTGCCGATCGTCGTGGCGAACGACGGCGACGTGACGGCGCTGGCCGGGGCCATGGGCCTGGAGTGCGGCTCCGTTATGGGTATGGCCATGGGCACGTCCGAGGCCGTCGGCTATGTCGACGCCGAGGGCAAGGTGCTCGGCTGGCTCAATGAGCTGGCCTTTGCGCCGGTCGACCTCTTTGAGGACGCCATGGCGGACGAGTGGTCCACGGACATCGGCGTTGGCTGCAAGTATTTCTCGCAGGATGCCGTCATCAAGCTCGCGCCGCGCGCCGGCATCGAGCTGGATCCCGCGCTCACGCCCGCTGAAAAGCTCAAGGTCGTGCAGAACCTCATGGAGAAGGGCGACAGTCGCGCCCGCCGGATCTTCGCCTCCATCGGCGCATATCTGGCCCATACGCTGAAGCTGTACTGCCGCTTCTACGACGTGCACCACATGATCGTGCTCGGCCGCGTCATGTCCGGCCTCGGCGGCAGCGTCATTCTCGAGACCTGCCTGTCCATCCTGAACGAGGAATATCCGGAGCTTGCGCAGAAGGTGCGCGTCATGCTGCCGGATGAGAAAACACGCCGTGTCGGCCAGTCCGTGGCGGCCGCCAGTCTGCCGGAGCTGCGCAAAAACGCCTGAGTCCGGACGGAGGGAGAAATACCATGCAGTTTCAGAATGCAATGATCTATACGGAGAAATTCCGCTTTGAGCACGGGGCCTTCGCCGTGGAAAACGGCCGCTTCGCGCGTGTGCTGGGCCAGCCGGACCCGGACGCCGTCGATCTGCACGGCGCCTATGTCATCCCCGGCCTGCTCGATATCCACACGCACGGCAATTCCGGCGCGGATTACTCCGACGGCAATTGGGACGACTATGTCCGCATGGCGCGCTACAGTGCCAGGAACGGCATCACCTCCATTGCCCCCACGACGCTGACCCTGCCGTATGAGACGCTGGCTGCGGCCTTTGCTACGGCCTACCGCATGGCGGACGAGCGCCCCGCGGGCTGCGCCGTCGTGCGCGGCGCGCATATGGAGGGACCGTTCTTCAGCGAGAAGAAAAAGGGCGCGCAGAACGCCGCCTATCTCCGCGAGCCGGACTTTGAGGCGTTCAGCAAGCTCTTTGCCGCCGGCAACGGCATCGTCCGCATCGTGGACGTCGCACCGGAGCTGCCCGGTGCAGCGGAATTTGTGCGCAAGGCAAGCAAGCAGTGTACCGTCTCCATCGCGCACACGGACGCGTCCTATGACGATGCCGTCTGCGCCATAGAAGCGGGCGTCACGCACCTGACACACCTGTATAATGCCATGCCCGGCATCCACCACCGCAAGCCCAGCGTCATCCCGGCCGCGGTCGAGAACGAGCAGGTGAGCGCGGAGCTCATCAGCGACGGCCAGCATGTCCACCCTGCCTCCGTGCGGCTGGCCTTCCGTATGTTCGGTCCGGCGCGCATGGTGCTCATCTCCGATTCGCTGCGCTGCTGCGGCATGCCCGACGGCGAGTATGAGCTGGGAGGCCAGCCCGTGTTCCTGCAGGGCGGCGTGGCCCGCCTGTCCGACGGGACCATCGCCGGCTCCGCTACGAATGTCTATGACTGCATGCTGCGTGCCATTTCGTTCGGCATTCCGCGCGAGGATGCCGTCCGCGCCGCGACCTATAACCCCGCCCGCCAGCTCGGCTGCCTGGACGAGGTCGGCTCCATCCGCGACGGCAAGCAGGCGGATTTCGTGATCTGCGATGCCGAGCTGAACCGCCGTGAGGTCTGGCTGGCCGGAGAAAAGCTGGCCTGAAAAAAGCACCGCCCTGAGGAGCAGAAATGCTTCTCAGGGCGATTTTTATGCTACCTCTTCCCCGCTTGGCGTCAGAATGACGACGCGCAGCGGGATATCCCGGCCGGAGGCGGCGAGCGCCGTCTCAACGGCATGGGTCAGGCCGCCGCAGCACGGTACCTGCATCCGCACGACGAGGACGGAGCGGATGTCGTTCCGGCGGAACAGCTCCGTGAGCTTTTCGCTGTAGTCCACGGCGTCGAGCTTCGGGCAGCCGATCATGGCGATGCGTCCGGCAAGATAGCGGCTGTGGAACTGCGCGCAGGAAAACGCCGTGCAGTCCGCGGCAATGACAAGGTCCGCACCCTGCAGATAGGGGGCCGAGGTGCTCAGCAGCCTGATCTGCACGGGCCAGTTCTGCAGGGCGGACGCCGCGCCGTCCTGTGCGGGTGCGGCGGACGGAGCGAAGCGCATGGCCCGCGCACCGGGGCAGCCGCCCGCCGGGACTTTTGATGCTTTGGCGGCCTGCACGGCGGCCTCGTCATAGGCAGGGGCCTCGCGCTCCACAAAGCGGATGGCGTCGGCCGGGCAGGCGGGCAGGCAGTCGCCGAGCCCGTCGCAGAAATGCTCACGGGCCAGCTTCGCCTTGCCGTTTACCATGGCGATGGCGCCCTCATGGCAGGCTTTCGCGCACAGGCCGCAGCCGGTGCAGCGTTCTTCATCAATTTCAATGATCCGTCTGATCATGGGTGTTATCCTCCGATTTACGTAGCTTTCGGTTGGCTTTCTGCCGTTCGGCAATGGCCATCATCTGCTCATACATGGCGTCGCCCACGCACTGGCGGGCATATTTGCACCACTGCACGCAGCTGAGCGTGTCGTTATAGACCACAAAGCCGCAGTGCTCGCACACGGCCTGCGTGTCGCAGGTGAACAGCTCGATCTCGCTGCCGCACTGCGGGCAGACCTTCTCCAAAATTTCGGGCGTGCGGGGCTTTCCCTGACATCCTTCCAGAATCATGGCATTCCCTCCTGTTCGCATCTATTTTAACAAATGCAGGCGGAAAGTCTGTTGGAATGCCAACGAAACCGAAATTCTGCGTGTCTGACCCGTGGACAATATCCGAAAAATGTGCTATGATGAGCAAAAAAGGAGGCTATTGTTATGCGTGTTTTAGAAGGACTTCAGCCTGCGGCTGCGTTGGGCTTTTTTGAGACGCTGTGCGCCATCCCGCATGGCTCGCGCGACACAAAGGCGATCTCGGACTACTGCGTCCGCTTCGCGCAGGAGCGCGGCCTGAGCTGGCAGCAGGATGCGTCGAACAACGTCATCATCCGCAAGCCGGCCAGCCCCGGCTATGAGGACCATCCCGCCGTGATCCTGCAGGGTCACCTCGACATGGTCTGTGAGAAGAATGCGGACTGCAACATCGATTTTTCGAAGGACGGCCTGCGCCTGCGCCATGACGACACCTATATTTTTGCCGACGGCACGACGCTCGGCGGCGACGACGGCATTGCCGTGGCCTATGCGCTGGCGGTGCTGGATTCCGATACGCTGAAGCACCCGCCCCTCGAGGCGGTGTTCACCGTCGACGAGGAGATCGGCATGCTCGGCGCGGCAGCCCTTGATATGAGCGGCCTGCAGGGCCGTGTGCTGCTGAACATCGACTCTGAGGACGAGGGCATCCTGACCGTCAGCTGCGCCGGAGGCGCGACGTCCTGCCTGACCGTTCCCGTCAAGCGTGTTCCTGTGCAGGGGAACGCATGGCGTGTCGGTGTGCGCGGTCTGACCGGCGGCCACAGCGGCGTGGAGATCAACAAGGGCCGCGCCAATGCCAACAAGGTCCTTGCGGCGGCGCTGCAGGGCCTGCCCGTCACGCTGTGCTCCATCGCGGGCGGCAGCAAGGACAATGCCATCCCGCGTGCGTCCGAGGCCGTCGTTGTCAGCGAGGCGGACGATTTTGCTGCGCTGTTTGCAGCGAATGCGGCCAAAGCCGCCCTGCCGGAGACGGAGCAGCATGCGGAGTTCTACTGCGAGCCTGCTGAGGCGGGCGAGATGCTGGCCGGGAGCGAGGCCGTGCTTGGCCTTCTGAACGCCGTGCCGAACGGTGTGCAGGCCATGAGCGGCGACATCCCGGGCCTTGTGCAGACCTCCCTGAACCTCGGCATCCTGACGACGGACGCCGATGCCGTGCGCCTGACGTTCTCGGTGCGCAGCTCCGTGAACCGCGAGAAGTTCGGCCTCATCGATCAGCTCAAGGCGCTGGCTGCCCGCTTCGGCGGCAGCTACAGTGAGACTGGCGAGTACCCTGCATGGGAGTACCAGAAGGATTCCCGCCTGCGCGAGGTCATGGTCGAGGTGTTCGAGGCCCAGTACGGCCGCAAGCCGGTCGTGGAGGCTATCCATGCCGGTCTGGAGTGCGGCATTTTCTCCGACCGTCTGCCCGGTCTGGACGCCGTTTCGTTCGGCCCGCAGATGCATGACATCCACACGTCGCGCGAGAAGCTCGACATCGCCTCGACGGCGCGGACGTGGGAGTATCTCGTGGCGGTGCTGGAGCGCCTGTGATGAAGGTTTTTGACGCCCACTGCCACATTTACCCGGCAAAGATCGCCCGCAAGGCTGCCCAGACCACGGCGGCCTTCTATGACTACACCGGCGTGACGCTCGACGGCACGGTGCAGACGCTGTTCGCCCACGGCGGCGGCATTACCAAATTTCTTGTGCAGTCCGTAGCGACACGGCCGGATCAGGTGCAGCATATCAACGAGTTCATCGCCCGCGAGGTCGCGCAGTTTCCGGACCGCCTGTACGGCTTCGGTGCGCTGCACCCCGATTCGCCGACGCTGGAGGAGGATATCGCACACCTGCGCGCCCTCGGCCTGCACGGCGTGAAGCTCCATCCGGATATTCAGGGCTTCCGCCTCGACGATCCGCGCTGCTTTGCGCTGGCGGAGCAGTGCGAGGGCGTGCTGCCCCTGCTCCTGCACACGGGAGACAGCCGCTATGACTTCTCCAATCCGAACCGCCTTATCCCGCTGCTGCGGCGATTCCCGCGCCTGACGGTCATCGGCGCGCATTTCGGCGGCTATACGATCTGGCAGGAGGCCGCGCGGCAGCTTGCCGGACGCTTTGAAAACCTCTGGGTCGACTGCTCGTCGTCGTTCTTTGCCATGGACGTCGCCGCCGGGCGCGCGCTCATCGACGCCTACGGTGCGGACCGTGTGCTGTTCGGCACGGATTACCCCATGTGGGATCCGCAGCACGAGCTGGCGCGTCTGCGCGGCATGCGCCTTGCGCCGGAGACGGAGCGGAAGATCCTCTATGACAATGCTGCTGCCCTGTTTGGGCTGGAAGGAGAGAACTGATATGCTGCGAGTGGGTACCGTCGGGACAAGCTCGATCATGCGGACCATTCAGGAGGCTATCCGTCTGACGGACGGCATGGAGTGCCGTGTGGTCTATTCCCGCACCGGGGAGCAGGGCCGCGCCTTCGCGGCGGAGATGGGCGTGCCGGAGCACTGCACGGATTATGCCGCCATGCTGGAGCGCAGCGACCTTGACCTCATCGACATCGCCTCGCCGAACCGCTTCCATGCGGAGCAGGCCCTTGCCGCGCTGGAGCACGGCAAGCACGTCATCGTGGAAAAGCCCGCCGCCGTGACCCGCGGCGACGTGCAGCGGCTGATTGACGCTGCGCGCGCAAACGGCGTGTACTTCTTTGAGGCCATCACGACGCTGTTCATGCCGCAGTACGAGGCCTGCCGCCTGCTGCTGCCGAAGCTCGGGCGCATCGAGCAGGCGCACATCACCTATGCGCAGTATTCCTCGCGCTACGATGCCTATCTGCGCGGCGAGAACCCGAATATCTTCAACCCTGCCATGCAGGCCGGTGCGCTCAACGATATGGGCGTTTACTGCGTGCATATGGCCGTCGACCTGTTCGGCGCGCCGCAGGACGTCCGGTATCTGGCGGAGCTCGGCCCGAACGGCATCGATCTGGCCGGGCGGCTGACACTGACGTATCCGTCCCTGACGTGCGAGATTCTCACGGCGAAAAACGCCGACCTCGGCAGCGGCTGCCGCATCACGGGCGAGAACGGCTGGTTCGCGGAGGACGGGCCCATCAACGCCTTCGGCGGCTGCACGGCAGAGCTGAACGGTGCGCCGGTCGACGTGGCGCTGCCGCAGGCCGAAAACCGCATGGTCTATGAATTTGCCCGCTTCCGCGATGCCATCGTGCAGCACGACACGGCATTCTTCGACCGCATGGCGGAGCAGTCCGCGCGCGTGGCCGCCGTACTGGAGCAGGCACACCGCACTGCATAACTATCCTGCCAGACACCCTTCCGGAGGAGACTTCTCTTCCGGAGGGGTATCTTTTCGCGCAAAAACAAGTCGATAAATAATTTATAACAGGATTTATATTCTAAAATCGCCAGGGGACTCGCGAACGCTATAAAATTATATTTAGGGCATAAAAACTTTTTTATGAAATCTGCACAATTTGGACCTGTATTTTTCTACACCAAATTGTGGAAAATCCATTGCACTTCTGCAAAGAATCTGATATGATAACAGCAATGGGAGCCTGCGGGAGATGCCGCTCCGCGCAGGTCTCTTACGGAACCGCCGGCCCCGGCAGAACCGGCAAAAACAAACGGGAGGTACTTATGGAAAAGTTTTTTGGACTGAAAAAACACGGCACCACCGTCAGAACTGAGATCCTGGCAGGTCTGACCACGTTCATGGCCATGGCTTACATCCTCATGGTCAACGCCAACATGTTCGCCAATCCGTTCAGCGACGGAACGAACGTCCTCGGCGTCAGCTACGGCGCCATCTACATTGCCACCGCGATCTCGGCGGTCATCGGCTCCGTCCTCATCGGACTGCTGTCGAATCTGCCGCTCGCACAGGCCTCCGGCATGGGCCTGAACGCCTTTTTCGTTTATACCGTCTGCGTCGGCTTCGGCTTCACCTACGCCAACGCCCTTGTGTTCGTTCTCGTTGACGGCCTCATCTTCATTCTGCTGACCATCACCGGCCTGCGCAAGAAGATCTTCACCGCCATCCCCGACGCCGTCCGCAAGGCCATCCCCGCAGGCATTGGCCTGTTCATCGCGTTCCTCGGCCTGCAGAATGTCGGCCTCGTCGCGAAGGATGCCAGCACCGGCGTTACCCTCGGCTCCTTCAACCTGTTCAACAATGCCAATGTCAGCTGGGCGACCGTCATGCCCATGATCGTTACCGTTCTGGCCCTTGTGCTCATTGCCGTCCTGTCCAAGAAGGGCGTGCGCGGCGCGGTCCTGTGGGGCATCCTCGGCGGCGCAGCCCTGTATTATGTGCTCGGCCTGACTGTTCCCGGCTTCTATGGCGACCTCAGCTCCACGCTGAAGATCGACTTCGTCGGCCCGTTCCGCGATTTCGGCGAGATGGCCTTCGGCAAGGTCTTCACGGAAGGCTTCGACTTCAGCGCCTATGTCAGCGCCCATGGCACGGCAGACCTGGTCGTCGTCTTCATCACGACGTCCCTGGCCTTCTGCATGGTCGATATGTTCGATACCCTCGGCACGCTGTACGGCGCCTGCGCCCGCGGCAACATGCTGCTGCCGAACGGCGAGGTCCCCAACATGGACAAGGCCATGCTGGCCGACGCCATCGCCACCACCACCGGTGCGATCTGCGGCACCTCCACGGTCACGACGTTCGTCGAGTCCTCTGCCGGTGTTGCAGAGGGCGGCAGAACCGGCCTTGCGGCCATGGCGACTGCTGCGCTCTTCTTCATCGCCATGTTCCTCAGCCCCATCGCCTCTCTCATCCCGACGGCGGCCACCGCTGCGGCCCTCATCTATGTCGGCGTTCTGATGATCAACTGCGTCAAGGACCTCGACTGGATGGATCCGTCCGTTGCTCTGCCCTCGTTCCTCACGATGGCGATGATGCCCTTCACCTACAACATCTCCTACGGCATCGCGTTCGGCCTGATCTCCTATGTGCTCATCCGTATCTTCACCGGCAAGATCCGCGAAGTCAAGGTCGGCACCTGGGTCATCACGATCCTGTTCCTCCTGATGCTGTTCCTCACGCACTAAACGGCAGATAGATGCGTTCCAGCTGCCCCGCTCCGGCGGGGCAGCTTTTTTGCGGTATAGGGCTTCCAGAATTGTCATTGCGAGGGCGCTTGCGCCCGTGGCAATCTCGCAGTATCCGGATGAATCACAGGCAAGCCTCGGCGAATTCGCAGGCCCCTCGCAATGACAAATCTGGAGACCTGTGCGGTCGGGGGAGTGCGGTGCGGAAACGCGTCCCAAACGATAAAAAGGACCGCCGCAGGGCGATCCTTTTTCCAGTCCCGTATTCAGTCGATCCCGTCGACCGTGACGTTTTCCACGCCGTTGGCATCGAATTCGGCCAGATATTTCTGCATCCGTTCGTTCAGCTCGTTATACATGCCGGAATCCGGATAGCCGAGATCGCGGCGTGCCAGCTCCTCTGCGAGGATGTCAAAAAATACGGCGTCTTCATAGTATGCAATGGCCTCGTGGATGCCGCCGTCCTCAAAGGCCCGCGACGGGAACGAGATGCCGAGCCGCTTTTCCACGAGCGCGGACAGCGGCGTACCGCTGCACAGGCCGAAAATTTTGCTTTCGATCCGGTCGTACTCCGTGATGCGGTCGTCTCCGCGGGCGGAGTTCAGCACCCAGTTGCCGATATAGACCATGTCCAGAAGCTGGCGGAACTCTGCAGAGGTCAGATCTACGGTCATCGCAGCCTCACCTTCCTTTCCAGACCATTATAGCGGCTTTGCCCGATTTTTTCCACAGGAAAACAAAGAAAAAATGGAAAATACCACTTGTTTTTATCGGCCGGATGGCATATGATATAGTGACTTGAAATGAAGGCAACACCGCATCATTCCCCTTCGGCCCTCGCCGGATCGTGCGGTACTGCCTGAATCCTGATGGAGGAGCAAAACGTGAAAAAACTGAGTGTTTGTGTGCTGTTCGGCGGCGTGTCCCCGGAGCATGAGGTCTCGCTGCGTTCTGCGGAGTCCGTGCTGAACAACCTCGACAAGGAAAAATATAACATCTTTCCGGTCGGCATCACCAAGACCGGCGAATGGATCCTGTACGGCGGCAGGGACTACAGCAAGCTGCCGACGGGCGAGTGGCAGCATTGCCCGGAGAACCGCCGCGCGGCGATCTCACCGGTGCGCGGGCAGGGCCTGCTGAATTTTGAGGGCGACTGCGTTGTGCGTGAGCGCATCGACGTCGTTTTCCCTGTCCTGCACGGCGAAAACGGCGAGGACGGCTCCATTCAGGGCCTGCTGCAGCTGGCCGGCCTGCCCTATGTCGGGCCGGGCGTGGCGGCCTCTGCCACCTGCATGGACAAGACGCTGACGAAGCTCGTCGCTGATCGCGCCGGGATCCGGCAGGCGGCGTGGCGGCTCGTCACGGCGCGCGAGCTGGCGAATAACCCCGAGGCCGTGCTGGACGGCGTGGAAAAGGCATTCTCCTATCCCGTGTTCATCAAGCCCGCCGGAACGGGCTCGTCTGTCGGCGTGAGCAAGGCCAAAAACCGCGAGGCGCTGCTGGCGGCGCTGACGAATGCGTCAAAATACGACAGCAAGATCCTTGTGGAAGAGTTCATCAACGGCCGCGAGGTCGAGGTCGCCGTGCTCGGCAATGCCGGTCCGGCCGCCTCCGTCTGCGGCGAGATCGACTCCGGCACGGAATTCTATGACTACGACGCCAAATATATCTCTGACTGCGCCCAGCTCTATATCCCGGCGCGCATCCCGGAGGAGGTCTCAGAGCGCGTGCGCGACAACGCCATCCGCATCTATGAGGCCATGGGCTGCCGCGGCCTGTCCCGCGTGGACTTCTTCGTGACCTATGAGGGGCAGGAGATCGTCTTCAACGAGATCAACACCCTGCCAGGCTTCACGTCCATCTCCATGTATCCCAAGCTGTTTGAGGCCAGCGGCATTCCCTATCCCGAGCTGCTGGACAATCTGATCGAGCTGGCGCTGGAGGACTGAGATGAAGGTTGTTCTGACCATCACCGGCTCACAGCGCTTCGGCACGGACGAACCGGAGAAGACGAGCCTTGTGACGGAGGGCACGCTTGAACGCGAGGGCGACATTCTGCTGCTGTCCTACGAGGAGAGCGAGCTGACGGGCATGGAGGGTACAACGACCGTGTTCCGCGTGGAGCCTGCGCGCATCACCCTGCAGCGCAGCGGCACGCTGGAGTCGCAGATGGTGTTCGAGCTGGGGCATGAGGACCGCTCCCTGTATGACATGGGCTTCGGTGCACTGATGATCACGGTCCTGACCGACCGCCTTGAAAACACCCTGACGGACGCGGGCGGAGAGATGGACGTCTCGTATTCCGTTGCCATTGAAAACGAAACGGCCGGGCATATCGATTATCATATCCATGTCCGCCCGCAGGAGACATAAAAACAGGCCTGTTCCACAATTTGCGGAACAGGCCTTGATTTTTCTCTTTTTTACAGCAAGTCCTGATCGTAGACGGCGCGGACACCGCCGATGAACTTCGGGCGGACGCGGGCCGCCAGCAGGATGGCACTGCCGATGTGATCGAGCTGCAGGCGGACGGGCACGGCGACCTGCTTCAGGTGCATGCCGATGAGCGTTCCGCCGATATCCAGCCCGGCATCGGCACGAATGCTCTCCACGGCGACCGGGTCGCGGAAGGCGTGGTAAGCGGCCGTGGCGAACGAGCCGCCGGCCTTCGGCTGCGGGACGACATTCACAATGTCTGCGCCAGGGACGGCCTCGCGCTCGATGATGATGGCGCGGTTCAGATGCTCGCAGCACTGCGCGGCCAGATACAGGCCGTGGGCCGTGAGCACGCGGTGCAGGACGGCAAAGACCTGCTCGGCGACCTCCGGACGGGAGTCCGAGCCGATGCGGCTGCCGCAGATCTCGCTCGTGGAGCAGCCAATCACGACGATCTGACCGGGATGCAGCTTTGCTTTTTCAATCAGTTCTTCTGCGGCCTGTTCGGCCTGCCTGCAGATATCCTCAAGCATGGATGGGTTCTCCTTTCATACGGGCCGCAAGATGCGTGCGGTCGAGCAGCGTGAACAGCGCCATACCGGCCACAAGGCCGACGGCTGCCTGCGGCAGGTTTGTTGTGACGGCGGATTCCAGACTGGGCGCATAGCCGAACAGCGGCAGCTCATACAGGAAATAGCCGACGACCATGATGATCTCCGCTGCGACGGAGCCGAGCAGAGAACCGGAGAAGGTCTTGCCGAACCGGCTGCCGTTCTTTGCGAAGGCACAGAAGATCAGGGCGGCGGCGAGCGCCATCAGAGCCTTGATGACCAGTGTGCCGGGAGCGTAGACGAAATAGCCGCAGATGACGTCGGCCAGCGCGGAGCCGATGCCGCCTGCCGCTGTGCCCCAGACCGGACCGAGCACGAAGGCACTGAGCAGCACCATGCAGTCGCCGAGGTTGAAGTAGCCGCCGATCGGCGAGGGAATGTGGATGATCATCGTGGCCACACAGGTCAGCGCGGCGAACATGGCGGCCAGGATCAGGGTGCGGAGCTTTGTCTGTTTCATAATGGGTTTCCTCTCTTGCTTTTCATGGTGAAACCTATTATACTCTAAATTGGTCTGATGAAAAGCCCCAAAACAGAATTTTTTAACCAGACCAGATGGAGGTACTGCCATGCTGACCTACACCCTGAAAAAAACGCCCGGCCATCCGCTCTATGAGCAGCTGTACCAGAGCATCCGCGACGATATCGCCGCCGGACGGCTGCCTGCCGGGTCCCGCCTGCCGTCCAAGCGCGTGCTGGCCGCCCATCTGGGCGTGAGCGTCGTCACGGTGGAGAGCGCCTATGCCCAGCTGCTGGCCGAGGGCTATGCCGAGGCGCGCCCGCGCAGCGGCGTGTATGTCTGTGCCATCGGCAGCAGCGTCCCTGTGCAGCCGCCGCATATGCCGTCCCTGCCGCAGCCGCCCGCGCCGGAGCCGCTGTTCGACCTCAGCGGCGGCACGGGCGAGGACGTGCCGTTCCCGGCCTCCGTCTGGGTGCGGACGATGCGCGAGGTCATCGCGGACAAGCGCCTGATGCAGCCGGTCGACTTCGCCGGAGCGCCGGAGCTGCGCGCTGCCATTGCGGCCCATCTGGAGCAGGCGCGCGGCCTGCGCGTCTCGCCGGAGCAGATCTTCATCGGCGCGGGCACGGAGTACCTTTATGGCCTTATCGTGCAGCTCCTCGGGCGCAGGCTGCGCTACGCCGTCGAGGACCCCGGCTACCGCAAAATTTCCGGTATCTACGCGGCGAACGATGTGACCGTCTGCCCCATCGGCCTTGACAGCGAGGGCCTGTCCGTGGAAGCGCTGCGGGCCAGCGGCGCGCAGATCGCCCATATTTCCCCGGCGCACCACTATCCCACGGGCATTGTTATGCCCATCCGCCGCCGCAATGCGCTGCTGGCGTGGGCCGCAGAGGCCCCGGAGCGGTATATCATCGAGGACGACTACGACAGTGAGCTGCGCCACACGGGCCTGCCCGTGCCGCCGCTGTTCAGTCTGGACGGGCAGGGCCGGGTGCTGTACCTGAGCACATTTTCCCAGACCATCGCGCCCTCGCTGCGTATTGCCTACCTCTGCCTGCCGCCGCAGCTCATGGAGCGCCTGCGCACACAGCTCGGCTTTTACGCCTGCGCCGTGCCGAGCTTCGAGCAGTTCACGCTGGCGCGCTTCATCGCCTCCGGCGACTATGAGCGCCATCTGAACCGCCTGCGCAAGCGCTTCCGCGAGAAGCGCGCGGCCATCCTGGCAGCCATTGCGGCCAGCTCTCTGGCGCAGCGCTGCGAGATCATCGAGGAAAACGCCGGGACACACTTTCTGCTGCGGCTGGCGACGTCCCGTTCTGATGCCGAGCTGAAGCGGAGTGCCGCGGAGCGCGGGCTTTCGCTGCGCTTCCTCAGCGACTACCGCAGCGACGGAAAAAACAGCGGCTGCGCGATCGTGAACTATGCCTGCATGCCAACGGAGCGCCTTCCGGCCGCGCTGGAAACGCTGGCAGAGCTTTTGTGAGCGAAAAAGATTGAACATGAGCGAATTGAATCATCAAAAATCCGGGCCAGAGGCCCGGATTTTTTAACGGATCTCGCGCACGAGCAGATACGGCGCGCCGCTGGCCTGCGCGGCCTGAATGCCCTCGGGGGAGTCCTCGAAGATGATCGTGTCAGCAGGGGCGACGCCGAAGTGCTCCATAGCCATAAGGAAGCCGTCCGGCGCGGGCTTTTTGTGCGGGACCTCGACATTCGTCAGCAGCAGGTCGAAGCAGTTCTCGCGGTGAAAATAGCGGAGAATGGCCTCGACGCTGCAGCGCGTGGCGGACGTGACGAGGGCGGTGTGATAGTCGGCGCGCAGCGTCTGCAGCAGGGAGAACAGAGCCGTGTTTTCGCGGATGCGGTGGAATAGGGCGGGGTAGGCGGCGAGCTTCGCGTCGTGCACGGCGTCGATCTTGGCCTCGTCGCCGCCGAGCAGCTCGCCGAGAAAATCGCGGTAGTAGCGCCCGTTGCAGTGCAGGGCGAAGTCCTCGACGCTCAGGCTCACGCCGTAGGGCGCGAGCGCGACGGCATAGGCGGCCTGATTGGCGGGAACCGTGTCGAACAGCGTGCCGTCCATGTCAAAGATAGCCAGTTTTTTCTTCAAAAATACTCCTCCGGATGGGCGGCGCGCTGCGCCATGCCGTCAAAGAAGGCGGCAAGATGCAGGCCGTCCACCAGCGCGTGGTTTGCGGTCAGATTCACCGGCAGCAGCACCCGGTCCCCCTCCTGCGTGAATTTGCCGAAGGTGATGCGGGGATTGCTGTCCGCCGGGGTGGGCGTCGGCAGGGAAATGGCCGAGAACGTCAGCCACGGAAGGCTCGAGACGAAGAACAGCTCATCCGGGTCGGCTCCGTCGTCCAGCGAGGGCGCGGCCTTGACGCGCGCGACCTCGGCCTGCGCGGCCGGAAGAAACGCGCCGAGCGGCTGCGCACAGTCGAGCGTGCAGTAGCAGTAGGTCCCGCCCGGCAGGGCGACGGTGTGCGAGCTGAGGCAGCGGTCATATTCCACGATGCCCTCGCCGCGGATGCGCTGGCGCAGCTCCGGCACGGCATTTGCGGCGTTGATGGCGCAGTGCAGCACCGTCAGGAAGAACGGCAGGCCTTTCTCCTGCGTCAGGCGGCGCAGCGACGTAATGTCGCACGGGGCCGTGACGGACAGATAGGGGTTGGCCATCTGCCGGAAATAATCAAAGTGAGCGCGGCGGGGGTAGGCAGCGAGATCGAGCACGCGCGGCTCCATGCTCACAGGCGGTCCATCGCGGCGCGGATGCGGGCGGCTGTGCGCTCGCTGCCGAGCAGCTGCATGACGGTGTAGAGGTCCGGGGAGTTCGTCTTGCCGGTCACGGCAATGCGCAGGAACGTCGAAACGTCTGCCACGGAGCCGGGCCATGCCGCAGGATCGGCCTTGTAGGCCTTCATATCGGCACAGAAGCCCGCCTCGGCCGTCAGGGCCTTGACCTTGTCGAACCAGACCGCGGCGTCATCCGCCGGGTCATAAGTCTGCAGGAACTTTTCCAGAATGCCGCGAACGACCGCACCGTCAAACTGGGCGGGGAACTCGCCGGGCGTGAAGAGCCCGTCATAGAAGAAGGCCATGTAGGGGCGGACGTCCTTCCACGTCGTCAGGTCCTTGCGCGGCTTCTTGCCGCCGCGGCCGATGGCGAGGATGCTGCGGGCATACTCCGGGTCGCTTTCGAGCGCCGCGGCAAAGTCCGGGTCGAATTCCTTCGCATATTCCAGCGCAAGGTCATAGACCTCGGCGGCGTCCAGCCTGGCGATTTCGTTCTTGGAGACGTCACAGAGCTTGGCATAGTCAAACAGCGCGCCTGCCGGGTTGAGCTTTTTGCAGGAGAATTTGAAGTCGTCCGAGGACGCCGTGGGATTGGCCTTGCGCCAGTCCTCGTAGTTGGAGTTCAGCAGCGTCATGACATATTCGTACACGGCGCGAACCGGGAAGCCCTCAGCCTTGTAGTATGTCAGGGCAAGCTCCGGGTCCTTGCGCTTGGAGAGCTTGCGCTTCGACGTGCCGTCCATCTTCATGAGCGGGCCGATGTGGACATACTTCGGGATGCGGAAGCCGAGCGCGCGGAACAGCTGCAGGTGGAACGGCAGGCTGGGCAGCCACTCATCACCGCGCACCACATGCGTCGTGCGCATGAGATGGTCGTCCACGGCGTGGGCGAAGTGGTAGGTCGGGATGCCGTCGGACTTCAGCAGGACCTGATCGATGTCATTTTCCGTAACGGTGAGCGTGCCCTTGACCAGATCGCTGTATTTGAATTTGTTTTCAATGGAGCCGGTGGAGCGGAAGCGCAGCACCCACGGCTTGCCTGCGGCAATGGCGGCCTTGACGTCCTCGATGGGACGGTCGCGCCAGACGGCATATTCGCCGTAGTAGCCAAAGTTGACCTTTTTGGCCTCCTGCTCGGCGCGCATGGCAGTCAGCTCCTCCTCGGTACAGAAGCAGGGGTAGGCATCGCCCTGCAGGACGAGCTGCTTGGCGTAGACGTGGTAGATCGCGGCGCGCTGGCGCTGGCGATAGGGGCCGTAAGCGCCGGAATCGCCGTCGATGGTCGCGCCCTCGTCAAAGTGGATGCCATAGTGCTTCAGCGTGTTGATGAGCACCTCCACGGCGCCCGGAACCTCGCGCTTGGCGTCCGTATCCTCCACGCGGAGGAACAGCACGCCGCCGGACTGGTGCGCCATACGCTCGGCGACAAGGCCCTGCACAAGGTTACCCAGATGGACAAAGCCCGTGGGGGAGGGAGCCATGCGGGTAACGACCGCGCCCTCGGGAAGGTCGCGGGCGGGATAACGCGCCTCAAGGTCTTCCGGCGTTTCCGTCACGTCCGGGAAGAGCAGGGCGGCAAGAGCTTTCTGATCCATAACAATACCTCGGTCTCTTTTTGATTTTCGGAAAAAGTATAGCATATGCCGGGGGAAAAATCAATGCGCACATTGCGCGGGGAACCCTGCAGGGGAGCGGCATGCCGCTCCCGGCGTTACGCTGCCGATCAGAACTGGCTATCGTTAAAATGGTAATGGCTTCCGAATTGTCATTGCGAGGCCCCAAAGGGGCCGTGGCAATCTCGCAGTACCCGGCTGGATAACAGGGTACTTCCGGCGAAAACGCAACTGCCTGCACGAGATTGCCAC
>DQIA01000074.1:0-22449 GCA_003525905.1 Clostridiales bacterium | reverse complement strand
GTCGCTTCGCTCCTCGCAATGACAAATCCGGAAGCCCTGCGCCTCTGAATTTGTGCCGCTTGATTTGCGATCGCCCATGGCGCTCAATGAGCGCCGCTGCAAATATGGTATTCCGGCATGCAAAGGGCGCGCTGCGAATTTGCAGCGCGCCCGGAAAACCATATCTTACACGAGACGGGAACCGGCGGGGACCTTATCGTCGAGCATGACGAGGTTCAGCTTGTCGCCGCGCTCGGCGGACAGCAGCATGCCGCAGGACTCCTGCCCCATCATCTTGCGCGGGGGCAGGTTCGTCACGGCGACGAGCGTCTTGCCGAGCAGCTCCTCGGGCTGATAATACTTGGCGATGCCGGAGAGGATCTGGCGCGGCGTGCCGGTGCCGTCGTCCAGCGTAAACTTCAGGAGCTTTTCGGACTTTTTGACCTTCTCGCACGTCAGAACCTTGACGACGGTCATCTCGACCTTGCAGAAATCGTCGAAGCTGACGGGCGGCAGCGGCTCGGGCAGCGGGTCGGCGGCAGGAGCCTGCGCCGCGACGTGCAGGGCCTCCAGCTCGGCAAGCTCCTTCTGCGCGTCGATGCGCGGGAACAGCGGCGCGCCGACGGTCACGGCCGCCTCACGCGGCAGCAGGCCGAATTTGCACAGGCTGTCCCAGTCCGCGTTCTCCGAGGCGCCGATGCGGCGAAGGATCTCTGCGCTCGTGTCCGGCATGAACGGCTGCAGCAGGCCGCCGCAGATGCGGATGGTCTCGAGCAGGTTATACATGACGCAGGCCAGACGCGGCAGATTGCTCTCGTCGCGGGCGAGGATCCAGGGCGCGGTCTCGTCGATATACTTGTTGGCGCGGGAAATGACGGCGAAAACTTCGCTCAGCGCGTTCTGGAAGGCAAACTGCTCCATCTGCGCAGCATAGCGCTCATGCAGAGAACCGGCCAGCTCCACAAGGGCGGCGTCCTGCGCGTCGTCTGCGCGCTGCTCCGCCGGGAGCCTGCCGCCAAAGTACTTCTGCACCATGGCCGTCGTGCGCGAGACGAGGTTGCCCAGGTCGTTGGCGAGGTCGGTGTTGATGCAGGAGATGAGCAGCTCGTTGGAGAAGTTGCCGTCCGAGCCGAACGGGAACGTGCGCAGCAGGAAAAAGCGCAGCGCGTCCGTGCTGTAGCGCTCGGCCAGCAGATACGGGTCGACGACGTTGCCCTTGGACTTCGACATCTTGCCGCCGTCCAGCAGCAGCCAGCCGTGGCCGAAGACCTTCTTCGGCAGGGGCATGCCCATGCTCATGAGCATGGCGGGCCAGACGATGGAGTGGAAGCGGACGATCTCCTTGCCGACAAAGTGGACGTCGGCAGGCCAGTAGCGGTCATAGTCATGGTGAGCGTCGTTCTCAAAGCCGAGGGCCGTCGTGTAGTTGAACAGGGCGTCGACCCACACATAGACGACGTGGCCCGGATCGAAGTCCACGGGGACGCCCCAGGTGAAGCTCGTGCGGGAGACGCACAGGTCCTCCAGACCGGGATCGATGAAGTTGCGCACCATCTCGTTGACGCGGGAGCGCGGCTGGAGATAGTCCGTGTTCATCAGCAGATCGCGCACGGGCTGGGCATATTTCGAGAGACGGAAGAAATAGGCCTCCTCCTCGGCGGGCTGGACCTCGCGGCCGCAGTCGGGGCACTTGCCGTCCTTCAGCTGGCTCTCCGTCCAGAACGACTCGCACGGCGTGCAGTACATGCCGGTGTATTTGCCCTTGTAGATGTCGCCGTTCTCGTACATCTTCTTAAAAATGCGCTGGATGGCCTTGACATGGTATTCGTCCGTGGTGCGGATGAAGCGGTCATAGGAGATGTTCATCAGCTTCCACAGATCGAGCACGCCGCGCTCACCCTCGACGATCTGGTCGACGAACTGCTTCGGTGTGATGCCGGCCTCCTTGGCGCGGTTCTCGATCTTCTGGCCGTGCTCGTCCGTGCCGGTCAGGAACATCACGTCATAGCCGCGCAGGCGCTTGTAGCGCGCCATGGCATCCGTGGCTACGGTGCAGTAGGTGTGGCCGATGTGGAGCTTATCCGAGGGATAATAGATCGGCGTGGTGATGTAAAACTTTTCTTTTTTTTCTTTGCAGCAATCGCACATGGGAAAAGCCCTTCTTTCCTTAGTTTCCGTATCTGTCCATTATATCCGATATCCGGGAAAATACAAGCCAAAACGCGGAGAACGGCCTTATTTTTTGCGCAGCTTGAAAATGAGCCACAGCAGAACGGCGCCCGTCAGCGCTCCGGCGGCATCGAGCCATACGTCGCTCAGCGCACAGTTGCGCCCCGGCGTGAAGGCCTGGATGGTCTCGTCGGTCATGGCCGTGAGCACGGCGAACAGCATCGGCTTGGCCAGCGTAAAATTCCGTGCGCTGTGGAATGTGCCCGTCAGCAGGATGCCGAGCACGGCAAATTCCAGAAAATGCGCCGCCTTGCGCAGCACGCCGTGTGTGATCCACGGCAGGATCATCTGCACCACGGCAAGCACGCCGCCGCTTTCCGCGTTGCTGGCCGCGGCCGGCATAGCGGAGTGCAGAAAGATCCCTGCCGTCCAAAAAAGCGTCAGGATCAGGTAGATCCGGAACGAACGTTTTTTCATGCGTGATCTCCTCCCTGCGCCGGGAGCACGGCGGGCTTCCAGCGCGGCTTTGGGGGAGCGAGCCGCAGCGCGCGGAAAAAGTCTCGCAGCAGCTGCGCACATTCCTCCTCCAGAACGCCGCCCTCGCAGGCGGGGCGGTGGTTATACGGCAGGGCGAACAGGTCGGTCACGCTGCCGCACGAGCCCGCCTTCGGGTCCGGCGCACCGAACACGACGCGGGGGATGCGGGCGTTGATGATGGCCCCGGCGCACATGGGGCAAGGTTCGAGCGTGACATAGAGCGTGCAGCGCCACAGCCGCCAGCCGCCGAGCGTGCGGCAGGCCTCGGCAATGGCCTCCAGCTCCGCGTGGGCCAGCGCGCTTTTGCCGGTCTCGCGGCGGTTGCGGCCGCGCCCGACGATGTGCTCGCCGTCCGTGACGATGCAGCCGACGGGCACTTCGCCCTCGTCTGCCGCCTCACGCGCCAGCGACAGCGCCTCATGCATGGCCTCCGTGTCTGTCATCCGCTCGCCCTCCTCCGGCATGGTAATGCCATAATCATACCCGATTCCGGCCGGTTCGTCAAGCCGTGTGCCAAAATTGGGATTTTCTGGAAAAAGTTTTGTCGAAATTTGTCTTGTTAGGGAATTAACGATTGACACGGAACGAACAAAATGATATGCTGTCGCCAGAGAAATGGAAATAACTGGAAATTACGGGAACGAATTGCATTTGCGGCGGAAGCGATGGAAGGAGGTGAGACCGGAATGAAGCAGGGACAGACGCTGTGCTGGTGCGTCTGGTGCGGAACGGAGCTGGTGGCAGGGGGCTATTGCTACTGCCTGGACATCGGCTGCCTGTGCCCGGCGTGCCTGCCGGAATACGCCAGAGTCGTGTTCCGCTCCTGTCTGGTTGCGGTGGGATGAGACTGGCGGAGCTATCGGCCGGGTATCGCGAGGCGGCAGCCCGGCTGGACATTCAGATCAGCCGTCTGCGCCGCCTGCGGCGCGGTACGGCCGATGCGCAGACGCGCGCGGTGCTGGCCAACCGCCTGCGCAAGCTGTGCGAGGCCAGACGGCAGTGCCGGGAGCTTGCGCTCCTGTGCGAACACTATTATGAAAGGGGATTCTATCGTTATGCATCCGATTCTTTCCAAGGCCTCGCTCCGTGAGCCGGATACGGAGCGCCTGAACACCATGCTGCGTGTGGCGCTGACGCCGCTGCAGTATGAAACGGTCGTGGCGGTCTACCTGCACGGCCACCCGCAGAAGGAGGTCGCCATCGACCGGGGCGTCAGCCCGGCAAGCGTGTGCCAGCTGCTGCAGCGGGCCGAGCGCCGCGTGGGACGGTATCTGGGGTACTTATAATTATTAAGTGAATCATAAATACTGAAAAATGAATAGGGAATAATTTTGTGAAAATAACAAACAAACGTGCGCTGTAGGGGAGCGGCGTGCCGCTCCCTGCGCTGTACTGCCGACTTGTACCGGCTGTCGATAAAAACGTAAAAACCGATTGCATCTGTAGCGGCGGTCAGTGACCGCCATGCAGGCTGGTAAGTGATAGGTTGGCATCGTCGACCGCACAATGCTCTCAAATTTGTCATTGCGAGGAGGCCATAGGCCGACGTGGCAATCTCGCAGTACCCGGACGGATCACAGGAAGGCCACCGGCGAAAACGTAGCTGGTTGCAGGAGATTCCCACGTCGCTTCGCTCCTCGGAATGACAAACCTGTTTGTCTTACGCCGCCGAATTACTACTGCAATACCTGCGACTGCCTATGGCGCTCACTGAGCGCCGCTACAGACGCAATCGGCGCATACCATTTCACGTTGACCAGTATGGGACGAAAGTGCCTTCCCGAGATTGCCACGGGCGCAAAGCGCCCTCGCAATGACACATCAGGCAGTGCCAAGGTGCACCAGCGCCCTTGCACGGTTGAATTACCCCGTACAGGGCGCACAGGGAGCGCCGCTGCAATCAGACCTGCAAGTTGGTGCGGTCGATGGAGCGGCCGGAAATTTGTAAGCCGTGCACGGGGCAACAACGAAGACCTTCGGCGACAGGAGAACGCGGTTTCTGCGTTTCCTTAACAAAATGTTCAAGCAAATCGGTGAAAGTGGGATATAATGTAGGTAAAAAAGCGACGTGGAGGACGCTTTCTGCCTGCACGCCGGGAGAGAGGGACATATACTTATGGCGAAAACAGTTTTGATCGTGGAGGACGACCGCAACATTGCGGATCTTCTGCGCTTGTATCTGGAAAAAGAGGGCTATACGGTCGTCATCGCGCCGGACGGCATGCGCGGTGTGGAGCAGTTCCGCACCGTCCATCCGAGCCTTGTGCTGCTGGACGTGATGCTGCCGGGGCTGGACGGCTGGGGCGTCTGCCGCGCCATCCGCGCCGAGTCGCAGACGCCGATCATCATGCTCACCGCAAAGAGCGAGACGGAGGACAAGGTCAACGGCCTGAAGCAGGGCGCGGACGACTACATCACGAAGCCCTTTGAAATGAAGGAAGTGCTTGCCCGCATCGAGGCCGTGCTGCGCCGCAGCGGCATCGAGCCGGAGAAGAGCCGCCGCCGTCTGGAATTCGACAAGCTCATCATCGACATGGACGCCTTTGAGCTGACGGTCGACGGGAAAAAGGTCCCGACGCCGCCGAAGGAGATGGAGCTGCTGTACCATCTGGCCTCAACGCCGAACCGCGTCTATACGCGCAATCAGCTGCTCGACGAGGTCTGGGGCTTTGACTACTTCGGCGATACGCGCACAGTCGACGTGCACATCAAGCGCCTGCGCGAGAAGCTCGAGGGCGTTTCGGATCAGTGGGACCTGAAAACGGTCTGGAGCGTCGGCTACAAGTTCGAGGTGAAGTAAGCCATGCGCACGACATTTCGCCGTCAGGTCACGCTGATCGTCAGTCTGCTGCTGGCGGCGACCATCCTGCTGGGCGTGTCCTTCTGGGGCCTGTTCACGCACTATGTCATCCGGGAGCGTGAAAGCTCCCTGCGCGGAACGGCGCAGTCCGTCGTGTGGCTCACGCAGACGAGCGCCGTCTCGGACGACGTGACGACGAGCTGGGATTTTCTGCGCACGCTGTCCGTTGCCTCGTCCGCCTCCGGCAACGACATCCTGCTTTGCGATGCAGGCGGCAAGGTCGTGCTGTGCGCGCAGGACATTCAGGGCTGCTCGCACATCGGCTATCAGCTCCCGGCCGACAAGGTCGAGGCGCTGTTCAACGGCGAAAGCCCCGATCTGAATGATGAGGCGGCTGAAATCTACGGCCAGAAGCGCGTGGCCGTGGCGCTGGCCAGGACATCGTCCGACGGCGACCGGCAGGGCATCGTGCTTGTGTCTGTGGAGCGCGAGACGATCTCCGAGCTGACGACCGGTGCGCTGAAGATCTTCATGCTTACGGCGCTGGCCGTGTTTGCCGTGGCGCTGCTCGCAACGCCGTTCCTCACAAACCGCGAGACGAAGCCGATTCAGGACATGGCCGCCGCGGCGCGCCAGATCGCCCACGGCAATCTGAATGTCCGCGTTTCGACGAACTGCCAGACCGAGGAGATGGAGGAGCTGGCTGTCGCCTTCAACAATATGGCGGCCGCCATGCAGAATGCCGACACCGCGCGTCAGGAATTCGTGGCCAATGTCAGCCATGAGCTGAAAACGCCGATGACGACCATCGCGGGCTATCTGGACGGTATGCTCGACGGCACGATCCCGCAGGCAGAGCAGCGGCACTATATGGAGCTGGTCTCCACGGAGGTGCGGCGGCTGTCGCGGCTCGTGCGCAACATGCTGGAGATTTCCCGCCTGAAGGATCAGGGCATCCCGGCCGATAAGCTGGTGGACTTCGACATCTGCGAGGCGGCGGGGCAGGCGCTTCTGAGCTTCGAGCAGCGCATCAACCGCAAGCACCTGAACGTCGATGTAGATATGCCGGAGCTCGGCGTGACTGTGCGGGCCATGCCGGACGCCGTAACGCAGGTGCTCTATAACCTCATCGACAATGCCGTGAAGTTCATCGATGACGGCGGCACGCTCTCTATCCGCGTGGAGCGCAGCGGGAATAAGGCCGTCACCACGGTCGGCAATACCGGCCCGACCATTGCGCCGGAGGAGCTGCCGCTCATCTTCGATCGCTTCCATAAGACGGACAAGAGCCGCTCGACCGACCGCGACGGCGTCGGCCTCGGCCTGTACATCGTCAAGACCATCGTGCTGGCACACGGAGAGGATATCTATGTGACGAGCCGCGACGGCAAGACGGAATTCACGTTTACCCTGCCGCTGGTCCTCTGACCGGCGAGACGAAACCCCGAAAGGAGGGCGTGTTGTGGATAAAATGACTCCCATGGATCCGGAGTATCAGGAGACCCCGCCGGAATGGCAGCCCGGCACGCCGGGGTATTACGGAACGGGCCGCCTGCCGAAGCCGCCGCGCTCGCATACCGGCCTGATCGTCGTGCTGCTGTGCGTGATGATCGTGGCGAACGTCATCACAGTGCTGATGCTCCTGACGCTGCGCATGCGCGCCGTGCAGAAGAACACGACCGTCGGCGCGGAGACGGAGACCGGCGTCACGCCGACGCTGACTGCGCCATCCGGCCACAGCGTCGAGCCGACGGAGCCGCGCACGAACGGCACGGGCACGCTGCAGATCAGCGCCGAGGACACGCAGACGCGCTCCGCCGGAGAGATCTACACGGCGATGCGGCCGAGCCTTGCGCTGGTGTACGCGGACGGAAACGGCGGCACGGCCATCGTCATGACGGCGGACGGCTACCTTATCACGAACGCGCACACCGTTTCCGGCGCGGAGAGCATCACGGTGCAGCTCAGCGATGGCACGGAGTATGCGGCTGCCCTGTCCGGCATGGACGAGAGCAGTGATCTGGCCGTTCTGAAGATCGAACCGGAGACGGCACTGCAGCCCGCGGAGTTCGGCGATTCTGCCGGGGCTGCAGCGGGCGACACCGTCTATGTGTTCTCCCATCCGTTCGGTGCGGCGTTTGACAACGCCACCATGACGGACGGCAGCATTGCCGCCGTGCAGAGCGGCGTGCGCATCGGCGCGGAGACGCTCAACGTGTTCCAGACGGATGCCACGCCGGACAGCGGCAGCGCAGGCGGACCGCTCGTGAACGAGGCCGGGCAGGTCATCGGCATCTGCATCGACCATGTCGGCTCGTATGTGTCCTACCAGACCGTGCCGGAGTTGGGCTTTGCCATCCCGATCAGCGAGGCGAAGACCATTCTCGACGATCTGATCGTCAACGGCTATGTCAGCGGGCGCGTTTCGCTCGGACTGACGGTCTCGGAGATCCCGGAGACCTACCGGCGCTTCTGGGGCCTGCCGAGCGGCGTCGTCATCGAGTCGGTCACGGCGGGCAGCAACGCCTACTATGCGGGCCTGCACGCGGGCGACGTGATCTGCCAGCTGGGCGACAGCGCCGTCACGAACCTCAACGACTACCGCAGCATTCTCAGCGCCTGCCATGTCGGCGAAGAGCTGCGCGTATATATCTACCGTGACGGGCGGCAGTATTACACGGATGTCACGCTGACCGGAAAGGGCGAAAGCCCATCCGAGATTGCGACGGAGCAGATGCAGAACGAAACGGAATAAACGGAATATGGTTCGGCCGGCCGGCGGGAAGCTCCCCCGGCCGGCTGTTTTATGCGTTGGCAATTGTAGGGGAGCGGACAGCCGGGCCCGGCGCAATGCTGCCGATACGAACAGGCTGCCGATAAAACGGCAGGCACCGATTGCGTCTGTAGCGGCGCTCAGGGAGCGCCATTGGCAGTAGCAGGTATTGGGACGGTGATTCGGCGGCGTAAGACAAACAGGTTTGTCATTGCGAGGAGGGCGAAAGCCCGACGTGGCAATCTCGCAGTACCCATCCGGAGCGCAGGAAAGCCATCGGCGAAATCGCAGGCTGTTGCAGGAGATTGCCACGGCCCCGATGGGGCCTCGCAATGACAAATCAGGTGACCTCGCGCCATAGAAGCAATGCAGCGTATACTGCCAGCCTGTATGGCGCTCCCTGAGCGCCGCTACAGACGCAATTGGTTTGTACGTTTTATCGCTGCCCTGTACAAACTGGCAGTGCCTTACTGAAATGACAAATCCGGTGGCCTTGCGCCGATTTCCCATTGACAAACGGCAAAGCAGCCGCTACAATAGCGTTCGTACAAGTATGAAAAATATGATTTTGGAGGGATTCGATGGCAGGAGGCAAGCATTTGCTCGGCATGCCGCGCGGGCGGCACGTTTTCGGAACGGTCAAGGTCGGCGAACGCGGCCAGATCGTGATCCCCAAGGAGGCCCGCGAGCTGTTCGGCATCCGGCCGGGCGACACGCTGCTCGTGCTCGGCGATGAGAAAAACGGGCTGCTTGTGACGCCGCCGGACGTGATGCACGACGTGGCGCGGCAGATCTTTCAAAATCTGGAGGAAGAGGAGAATCAGAAATGAACGCAGAAGAGATCTATCGTCCGCTCGGTGTCTCGCCGCAGGTGTGCGCCTTCGGCGAGCGGGTGCTGGACGGACTGCGGGAGCGCTTTGCGGCCGTAGACCGCATCGCAGAGGCCAATCAGGCCAAGGTGCTTGCCGCCATGCAGAAAAACCGCGTCAGCGCGGCCTGCTTTGCCGCCACGACGGGCTATGGCTATGACGACGTCGGCCGCGACAAGCTCGAGCGCGTCTATGCCGACACATTCCACACCGAGGCCGCGCTCGTGCGCCCGCAGATCACCTGCGGCACGCATGCCCTGACTGTGGCCCTGTCTGCGAACCTGCTGCCGGGCGACGAGTTGCTTTCGCCGGTCGGCGCGCCGTATGACACGCTCGAGGAGGTCATCGGCATCCGCCCGTCGCCCTGTTCGCTGCGGGAATACGGCGTGAGCTACCGGCAGGCGGACCTGAAGCCGGACGGCACGTTCGACTATGAGGCCATCCGTGCCTGTGTGAATGAAAAGACAAAGCTGGCCACCATCCAGCGCAGCAAGGGCTATGCGACCCGCCCGACGTTCTCCGTGCAGCAGATCGGCGAGCTCATCGCCTTCCTGAAGTCCCTGAAGCCGGATATCATCTGCATGGTGGACAACTGCTACGGCGAATTCGTCGAGCCGATCGAGCCGAGCGACGTCGGTGCGGACATGATCGTCGGCAGCCTCATCAAGAACCCCGGCGGCGGCCTTGCTCCCATCGGCGGCTACATCTGCGGCCGGACGGACCTTGTCGAGCGCTGTGCCTACCGCCTCTCCGCGCCCGGCCTTGGGCAGGAGGTCGGTGCGAACCTCGGCCTGCTGCCGTCGCTGTATCAGGGCTTCTTCCTTGCCCCGACCGTTGTCGCATCTGCGCTCAAGGGCGCGATCTTCGCGGCCAATCTCTATGAGCGCCTTGGCTTCCGCGTCGTTCCGAACGGCTCGGAGTCCCGCCACGACATCATTCAGGCCGTGGAGCTCGGCTCACGCGAGGGTATGATCGCCTTCTGCAAGGGCATCCAGTCCGCCGCGCCGGTCGACAGCTATGCCGACCCTATCCCGTCGGATATGCCCGGCTATGAGGACGAGGTCATCATGGCGGCAGGCGCGTTCGTGCAGGGCTCGTCCATTGAGCTCTCGGCCGACGGTCCGATCCGCCCGCCCTATGCCGTCTATTTTCAGGGCGGCCTGACATGGTATCATGCCAAGCTCGGCATCCTGCTGTCCCTGCAGAACATGGCAGACGCCGGTCTGGCCACGCTGCCGGAAGTACAATAAATAATCTGGAGGTATCATCCCTTGAACTGGTTCTGGTTTGCACTCATCGCGCTCATCTGCTGGAGCGGCTCCGATCTGTTTTCCAAGATCGGCTGCTGCGGCGAAAAGGATAAGACGGCCCATCTGAAAATGGTCGTCGCCGTCGGCCTCGTTATGGGCCTGCATGCGGCCTATATGATCGTGTTCCATCACGTCTCCGTCACCTGGGACGTCGTCTGGACATACCTGCCCGTCTCCCTGCTCTACATCCTCTCCATGACGCTCGGCTATGTCGGCCTGCGCTACATCGAGCTTTCCATCTCGTCTCCGATCTGCAACAGCTCCGGCGCGCTCGTCGCCGTGCTGTGCCTGTGCACCGGTGCGCTGTCCGATTATAACGGCCCGCAGAAGACGGTCATTCTGTGCGCCGTCGGTCTGGTGTGCCTCGGCGTCGTCGGCCTCGGCGTCGTGGAGGCGCGCGAGGACGACGATCTGCGCCGCCGCCGTCAGGAGCATGCAAACCGCAAGTATGCCAAGAGCTGGCTTGCCATCTGCCTGCCCGTGGCCTACTGCCTGCTCGACGCCGCCGGGACGTTTGCCGACAGTCTCGTGCTCGAACGCCTGAACGAGGACTCCGCGAACGTCGCCTATGAGCTGACGTTCCTGGCCGCCGGCATCGGCTGCCTTGTCTACCTGCTGGCCCGCCGTGAGAAGTTCACGTTCAAGGCGGAGCTGCCCAAGTATGTCGGCGCTGCCTGCGAGACCGTCGGCCAGCTGTTCTACATCTATGCGCTGGCCGATGAGGAGCACGTTATGATGTCTGCACCGATCATCTCGGCCTACTGCGTAGCCTCCGTGCTGTGGAGCCGCCTGTTCCTGAAGGAAAAGCTCTCATGGAAGCATTATCTTATGATCGGGTTCGTTGTTGCGGGCATCGTCATTCTGGGCATTTACGACATTTAGGAATAACCTCTGCCGGGGCTGTGTAGCCCCGGCAGTTTTTGCCTGCGGCAGAAACAACTTGACACCAAATACGATACCATGTATAATATAGAAAAGAGAGGGTTGTCGGCCGATCACAGTGCCAAAGCATGAACCAATCAAAAGAGTCTATGCAGAAATGGTCAGACAGGTCATAGAAAGCGAGGAGAATCATGAAAACATTGAATGAATATCTTGCTCTGCCGTATCGCATGGAGCTGGTAAAGGACCCCGATGAGGGCGGCTTTGTTGTGTCCTTCCCCGACCTGCCGGGCTGCATCACCTGCGGCGAGACGCTCGAGGCAGCGGTTGCCAATGCGGCTGATGCCAAGCGAGCATGGCTGCAGGCGGCTCTGGAGGACGGCCTGCCGGTCCGGGAGCCGGACGATCTCGAGAACTACTCCGGTCAGTTCAAGCTGCGGATTCCCAAAAGCCTGCATCGCTCTCTGGCGGAGCATGCGCGGCAGGAGGGCATCAGCATGAATCAATACTGTGTATATCTGCTTTCCAGAAACGACGCCGCTGCCCGCTGATGCGGACGGCGGCTTTTTTGGCATGCTCCCGCCTGCGAAAGCGCCAAAACCGCTTGACTTCAGGCAATTTCGCGCTTATAATATTATTTTGGATCATGATGTAATAAAAACTCCAAATGGATCGTTCCGGAGGAAAAATTATGCTGAAAAATACTGAAAAAACCATGGAAAAGCTCGTCGCTTTGTGCAAAAACCGCGGCTTCGTGTTCGCAGGCTCCGAAATCTACGGCGGCCTTGCCAATACCTGGGACTACGGCCCCCTCGGCGTCGAGATGAAAAACAACATCAAGCGCGCCTGGTGGAAGAAGTTCGTGCAGGAGAACCCGTATAACGTCGGCCTCGACTGCGCGATCCTCATGAACCCGCAGACGTGGGTCGCTTCCGGCCACCTCGGCGGCTTCTCCGATCCGCTGATGGACTGCCGCGAGTGCCACGAGCGCTTCCGCGCCGATAAGCTCATCGAGGACTACTGCGCCAAGACCGGCGAGGAGCTGCCGAAGCCCATCGACGCCTTCTCGCAGGCCGAGATGAAGAGCTTCATCGACGAGAAGAACATCTGCTGCCCGACGTGCGGCAAGCACAACTTCACGGATATCCGTCAGTTCAACCTGATGTTCAAGACGTTCCAGGGCGTCACGGAGGACGCGAAGAACACCGTGTATCTTCGCCCGGAGACGGCGCAGGGCATCTTTGTGAACTTCGTCAACGTGCAGCGCACCACGCGCCGCAAGCTGCCGTTCGGCATCGGCCAGATCGGCAAGTCGTTCCGCAACGAGATCACGCCGGGCAACTTCATTTTCCGCGTGCGTGAATTCGAGCAGATGGAGCTGGAGTTCTTCTGTGAGCCGGGTACGGACCTCGAGTGGTTCGCCTACTGGCGCGGCTTCTGCAAGCAGTGGCTGCTCTCCCTCGGCATGAAGGAGGAGAACCTTCGCCTGCGCGACCATGACCCGGAGGAGCTGTGCTTCTATTCCAAGGCGACGACGGACTTCGAGTTCCTGTTCCCGTTCGGCTGGGGCGAGCTGTGGGGCGTTGCCGACCGCACGGATTATGACCTGACGCAGCATCAGAACACGTCCGGCAAGGACCTGACGTATTTCGATCAGGAGAAGAACACGCGCTATATCCCCTATGTCATCGAGCCGTCCCTCGGCGTCGAGCGCTCGTTCCTGGCCTTCCTGGCCGATGCCTACGACGAAGAGGTCGTCGGGCAGGACAAGAAGGGCAACGACGACATCCGCACCGTCCTGCATCTGCACCCGGCCCTTGCGCCGTACAAGGCGGCCGTCCTGCCGCTGTCGAAGAAGCTCTCCCCGGCTGCCGAGGAAATCTACCATGACCTGCAGAAGGAATTCATGGTCGATTTCGACGATGCCGGTTCCATCGGCAAGCGCTATCGCCGCGAGGACGAGATCGGCACGCCGTACTGCATCACCGTCGACTTCCAGACCGTGGGCGACGAGACGACCCCGGCGGACCATGCCGTGACCGTCCGCGACCGCGATACCATGGAGCAGGTCCGTATCCCCGTTTCCGAGCTGAAGGCATGGCTTGCCGAAAAGCTCGCATTCTGACATGAGCGCCTCGGAAAAGCGCAGCCTGCGCGAGCGGCTGCGCCCGAAGGAGCGGAAGCCTGCCGTTCGCTGGCTGCTGACGGCTCTCCTGCTGACCGCGGCCGTGCTCGGGCTGCACATGCTGCTGCAGATGATCGGCACGCTGGATTTCTCCCGCGGCCGCTTCAGCTCCTACCTGCATGTGCCGAAGATCTACCTGCTGAACCTGCTGCCGGTCGCACTGCTCGTGGCCTTCACTTATTTTGCCACGAACCGCGCATGGCTTGGCTTCCTTATCCCGTCCGTGCTGCTGTTCATCATGGACTTCGTCAACTATTTCAAGGTCACGCTCCGCGGCGACCCGTTCGTGGCGGAGGACTTCCTGAATATCGGCGAGGGCGCGGGCATCATCGGGCAGTATACGCTGCGTTTCCCGGCAATGTTCTTTGTGGGTATCGCCCTCATTGCCGCCGGGACGATCGTCCTGCACCGCTGGGCGCGCGGCCGCATGCCGAAGAAGCGCTGGTGGCTCCGCGTTCTGGCACTGGTGCTCATCGTGCTGCTGGGCTTCGGTGCATGGGAGCTCTGGTACGGCAATACAGATCTCTATGACAGCATGATGGAGGCGAATACCTCCCTCTTCAACGTCTGGAAGGACGCAGAGAATTATGCCTCGAAGGGCTTTGTCTACTCCTTCCTGAATTCGCTGGCGGAGGCCATGCCCCAAAAGCCGGACGGCTATTCCGCGCGGAAGGCAGAGGACCTGCTCAGCGCCTACCCCGAGGCGGATATCCCGAAGGGGCAGAGAGTCAACGTCATCGCGACGATGCTCGAGAGCTTCTCCGACCTGTCCGTGTTCGGGACCGTCTCCGACCGCTTTGTGCAGGACCCCTATGCGGACTTCCATGCCCTGCAGGCCGAGAGCTACACCGGTACGCTCATCTCCGATACCATCGGCGGCGGTACGATCAATGCCGAGCGTGCCTTCCTGACGGGCTACTCCTACCCGCAGCCCCGCTACCGCCGCGACACGGAGTCCTTCGTGCGCTACTTCCTTGAGCAGGGCTATGAGACGGAGGGCGGCCATCCCGGCTACGCCTGGTTCTACAGCCGCGAGAAGATCAACGAGCGCCTCGGCTTCGAGACGTACCACTTCCTCGATGGCTACTACGAAAACCTGCTGACGGATGAAAACAGTCTGGACGGCCACCCGAACGACGAGGCATTCTTCGCCGAGCGGGCCGAAAGCTGGGAAGCGCGCGATCCCTCGAAGCCGTGCTTCTCGTTCAGTGTCAGCTATCAGGGCCACAGCCCCTATGCGGACGACACCCTCGTCTGGGGCGAGACCTACATCCCGCACGAAGGCATCTCCGATGCGGCCTACTACACCGTGAACAACTATCTCGGCAGCGTGGCCAGCACCGGAAAGCAGCTTGCCGCCTATGTCGACTCGTTCCGCGATGACCCCGAGCCGGTCGTGCTCGTGTTCTTCGGCGACCACAAGCCGACGCTCGGCGCAGGCAACAGCTTCTATGAGGAGCTGGGCGTCAACGTGCAGGAGGGCACGGCCGAGGGCCTGTACCATCTGTATACCACGCCGTATCTCATCTGGGCCAACGACGCGGCCAAGGCCGTTCTGGGGCAGAACTTCACCGGCACCGGCCCGACCATCTCGCCGTGCTATCTCATGTCCGTGCTCTTTGACTGCTGCGGCTGGGAAGGCCCGTCCTGGATGCAGCTCCAGCGGCAGACCCGTGCTGTGCTGCCCGTCATGCAGAGCCGCGGCATGTATCTTGTCGCGCAGGGCAGCGCTCCGACTGCCTCACAGGGCATCGCCTTGCTGACCTACACGCTTTCCGGCGACGCGCTGCAGGCAAAGCAGAACTATGCCATTGCAGAATACTACGTCCGCCGCATTCATCCCACGCAATCCTAGCATCCCGCTTCTGCGTTTTGAAATAACTCGAAAAGGAATGATCACTATGGAAAAACTTTACGGCAAACAGCTCGAAATCATGGCTACCAAGGCACGGCTGCTCGGACTTGACGCCGTTCATACCGCCGCGTCCGGCCATATCGGCGGCAGCCTCTCCGCGATGGACATCCTCACGACGCTGTACTTCAACGTCATGCAGGTCGACCCGGCCAACCCGCAGGATCCGGACCGCGACCGCTTTGTGCTGTCCAAAGGCCACTGCACCCCGGCTCTGTACCCGGTCCTGTCCCTGCGCGGCTTCTTCCCGCAGGAGGATCTGAAGCTCTTCCGCTCCATCAAGGGCCATTACTCCGGCCATCCCGACATGCGTCACGTCAAGGGCGTCGACATGTCCACCGGCTCCCTGGGCCAGGGCATCTCCGCTGCCGTAGGCATGGCGCTGGCAGGCAAGCTGGCAAAGAAGGACTACCGCGTCTATGCCCTGCTGGGCGACGGTGAGATCGCCGAGGGCCAGGTCTGGGAAGCCGCCATGTCCGCTGCGAAGTATCATCTGGACAATCTCTGCGCCGTCGTCGATGTCAACGGCCTGCAGATCGACGGCGCGACGAAGGACGTCATGCCGTCCGAGCCGCTCGATCAGAAGTTCGCCGCCTTCAACTGGAACGTCATCCATGTGAACGGCCATGACTACGACGCGCTCATCGCCGCATTCGAAGCCGCTGCCGCCTGCAAGGGCAAGCCGACCGTCCTGATCGCCAAGACGACAAAGGGCAAGGGCGTGTCCTTCATGGAGAACAACGCCGGCTGGCACGGCAAGGCACCGAACGATGAGCAGTATGCACAGGCCAAGGCTGAGGTCGAGGCCAAATTAGCGGAACTGGAGGGCAAATAAGATGGCTGGAAAAATTGCAACCCGCGCCGCCTATGGCGAGGCGCTTGTCGAACTGGCAGAACAGTATCCGGAGCTGGTCGTCTTTGACGCCGACCTCTCCAACGCGACCATGACAAAGGGCTTTGCGGCCAAGTACCCGGAGCGCTTCTTCGACATGGGCATCGCCGAGTGCAACATGACCGGCGTCGCTGCCGGCATGTCCACCTGCGGCTTCAAGCCCTTCACGAACACGTTTGCGATCTTTGCCTCCGGCCGTGCCTGGGAGCAGGTCCGCAACTCCATCGGCTATCCGCACCTGAATGTCAAGGTCGTCGGCTCACACGGCGGTCTGTCCGTCGGCGAAGACGGCGCGACCCACCAGTGCACCGAGGATCTGGCCCTGATGCGCGTCATCCCCGGCATGAAGGTCCTGTGCCCCTGCGACGGCTACGAGATGAAGCTCGCCGTCAAGGCGCTGCTCGAGTATGACGGCCCTGCTTACCTGCGCCTGGGCCGCGCTGCCGTTGAGACCGTCACGGACGAGATCGAGGGCTACAAGTTTGAGCTGGACAAGGGCGTCACGCTGAAGGACGGCAAGGACGTCACCGTCATCGCCACGGGCCTCATGGTCCAGATGGCGCTGAAGGCCCGCGAGATGATGGCTGCGGAGGGCATCTCCGTCCGCGTCATCGACATGCACACCATCAAGCCGCTCGACGGCGAGCTGGTCAGGAAGGCCGCGCTCGAGACGGGCTGCATCGTCACCTCCGAGGAGCACAGCATTATCGGCGGCCTCGGCGGCGCCGTTGCCGAGTTCCTGAGCGAGAACTGCCCCACGCCGCTCGTTCGCCATGGCGTGAACGACGCCTTCGGCCGCAGCGGCACGGCCAACGCCGTGCTCGAGGCCTACGGCCTGACGCCGGAGGTCCTGTGCGACAAGATCCGCGAAGCGCTGGCAAAGAAACACTAAGATTCCTTGCCTCCGCCCTGCTTCAGCGGGGCGGAGGCTTTCTGTTATGGAGGACCGATCTATGATCCGACCTGTCACGTCCGCCGACCGCGCCGTGCTGCGCGAGCTGCTGGCGGAGTTTTACGATACGGACGCCGTGCTGCACCCACTCCCCGCATCCTACCACGACGCGGCGCTCGACGAGCTGTTCCGCTCGGACAGCCTGCAGCGCGCCTGCCTGCTCGAGCAGGACGGCGAGACTGCGGGCTATGGCCTGCTCTCGCTCAAATATTCCCACGAGGCGGGCGGGCTGGAGCTGTGGGTGGAGGAGCTGTATGTCCGCCCCGCCTTCCGCGGCCACGGCCTGGGCCATGAATTCTTCGCATGGCTGCGCGGCCTTTCCGCAGCGGAGCACATCCGCCGCATCCGGCTGGAAACGGAACCGGAAAACGAGCGTGCAGCGGCACTCTACGCCCGCATGGGCTTTTCGCCGCTGGGCTATTGCCAGATGTTCCGGGAGGAAGCAACATGATCTATCTTGACAACGCCGCCACGACCCGGCCCTGCGCCGAGGCCGTTGCGGCCGTGAACGATGCGCTGACCGCCCGCTGGGGAAACCCGAGCGCCGTCCACCGCCTCGGCATCGAGGCGGCCCGGCTGCTGCGCGCGGCCCGGCAGGATGTCGCCGAGGCCATGGGCGCGGAGACGGAGCGCGTCTTTTTCACCTCCGGCGGTACGGAGGCCGACAACTGGGCCATTTTCTCCGCCGCCGAGCGGCTGGGCAAGCGCGGCCGCCACATCGTCACGACGGCCGTGGAGCACCACGCCGTGCTCCATCCCATGCAGAAGCTAGAGCAGCAGGGCTTTTCCGTCACCTATCTGCAGCCGGACGCGGAGGGCCGCGTGAGCCTCGAGGCTCTGCAGGCAGCCCTCCGGCCGGACACGATCCTCGTCAGCATCATGATGGTGAACAACGAATCCGGCGCGGTCATGCCCATTGAGCGCATGGCGCGGCTGACGCACCGCGTCTGCCCGAACGCGCTGTTCCACACGGACGCCGTGCAGGGCTTTTTCAAGGTCCCGTTCCGGGCGCGCACGCTCGGCGCGGATCTCATCTCCGTCTCCGCCCACAAGGTCCATGGAATCAAGGGCGCGGGCGCGCTGTACATCCGGCCCGGTCTGTCGCTGCCGCCGTTCGTGCTGGGCGGCGGGCAGGAGAGCGGCCTGCGCAGCGGCACGGAGGGCCTGCCTGCGATCGCGGCCTTTGCCGCCGCCTGCCGGGCTCTGCTGCCGAAGCGCACGGAATCCATTGCCCGCCAGCGCCGCCTTCTGGCGCAGGCGCAGGAGCTGCTGCGTGCCATCGACGGCGTACAGCTGCTCGGTGCGCAGGAAGCTCCGCACATTCTGAATCTCGCCGTGCCGGGTGTCCGCTCGCAGGGACTCATCAACGCCCTGCAGGAGCGCGATATCTACGTCTCGGCCGGTTCGGCCTGCAGCAAGGGCCACCGGAGCCATGTGCTGGAGGCCATGGGCGTTGACGCCGCATGGATCGACGGCTCCGTCCGCGTCTCGCTCTCCGATGAGACGACGGAGGACGACATCCGCGCACTGGCCGAGGCCCTGCCCGCCGTGCTGACGGAGCTGCGGGGCGGAGGGCGGCGCGCATGACCCGCCCGCTCCGCAATCTCATCTCCGCCGTCACGCTCGCGGCCCTGACGGGCCTGCTCGTTCTGGCGGCCACACAGTGGACGGACGTCTTTTTCCGCTTCTATCCGTCGTTTTCCCGCTGGATCCTCGGCGTGCTGGCCGGGATCACGAGCGTTACGTCCTTCCCGCTGTGGGAGCCGGGCCTGTGCCTGATCGTGCTGTGGGGCATCATCTCGCTGATCCGCAGTCTGGTGCACCATCACTTTCTGCGCTGGCTCAGCGGGCTGCTGCTTACCCTTTGCTTTGCCGCCTTTTTCTTCATGACGGTCTGGGGCCTGAATTATTTTGCGCCTCCGATGTCCGACCGCCTCGGGCTGGAGACGCAGGAGCGCACCCCGGCTGAGCTGCGCGAGGTCACGGCCTATTTTCTGCAGAAGGCCAACGAGACCGCGCCGCTGGTCGAGCGCAATGCCGACGGCGTCATTGCGGCCTCGGACCTCTCTCAGCTCGGCAAGCAGGCCGGGGCAGGCTATGAGACGCTTGCCAAAACGACGGACTGCTTCGACGGCTCCACGGCCCGGGTCAAGACGCTGCTGAGCAGCAAATGGTTTGGCAAAACGGGCACGACGGGCATTTTCATCGCCTTCACCGGCGAGAGCAGCATCAGCTCCACGACGTTTACGGCCTCCGTGCCGTTCACGATGTGCCACGAGATCGGCCACCGCATGGCCTTCGCCCGCGAGAACGAGGCGAATTTTGCCGCCTTCCTCGCCTGCGAGGCGAGCGATGATGCCCGCTTTGCCTATTCCGGCTACTACACGGCCTTCCTCTACTGCTACAATGCGCTGCGCAAGGTCGATGCCGCTGCGGCAAACGAGGTCTGGAGCGGCGCGTGCGATGAGCTCCGCGCCGACTGCGCCGCCGCCAATTCCCATTATAAAAAAGTGGAAGACCAGAAGGTCTCCCAGGTCACGGATAAGATTTATAACAGCTACCTGCAGACGGTCGGCGTGGAATCCGGCCGCCAGTCCTACGGTGAGGTGGTCGATCTGCTGACCGCCTGGTACTTTTCACAGGAGGCCACGCAATGAAACGAGCGCCCTGGCTCTATACCCTGATGCAGATCGCCCTGTGGAGCATCCATGGCGTTCTGATTTCCTATGCACAGCGCTATCTTGCCGGGATGGGCATGCGCGACAGTGCCATCGGCCTGCTGCTCGGCGGCGCGACGGCGGCGGGCTTCGTGCTGCAGCCGCTTCTGGCCGCCGTATGCGACCGCTCGCGCCTGACGGTCCGCCTGACGCTGCTGACCGGCGGCGGGCTGATGCTGCTTTGCTGCGCGGCCCTTCTCCCGGCGGCAAAGAGCCTGACCCTGACGGCCGCGCTCTATGCTGCGGCCTGTTGCATGGCGCAGACCGTCCCGTCGTTCGTCAATGCCCTCGGTATGGCGGCGGAGCGGAAGGGCATGCGCCTGAATTTTGGCATCTCCCGCGGCGCCGGGTCCATCGGCTTCGGCCTGACGGCCCAGCTGGCCAATGTGCTTCTGCTGCGCGGCGGCCTGCGCACCGTGCCGCTCTACTCCCTCTGCCTTGCCGCCATTCTGACGGCCACGGCGTTCTGCTTCCCCCGCACGGCGGAGGACGCGCCGGAGGCGGAGACGGAGCGGGCCTCCGGCCTTGGCCGGTTCCTGCGCGGCAGCCCGCGCTTCTGCCTGCTGCTGGCGGGTGCGTTCCTGCTGTTCTTCGGCCATAACACGCTGGCAAGCTATCTCTACCGCGTGGCCCAGTGGAAGGGCAACGCCGATGCGCAGGGCACGGCAACGCTGCTTTCCGCTCTGCTGGAGCTTCCTATCCTGTTCGGCTTTCCCCTGCTGCTGCGCAAAGCGGGCAGCGGAAGCTGGCTGCGGCTGTCCGGCATTTTCTTCACGCTGCGGCTGCTGCTGACGCTCGTTCTGCCCGGAACGGCCGGGTTCTATCTGGCCCAGTGCATGCAGATGGGCGGCTTCGCCCTCTATACCGTCAGCTCGGTATATTATGTCAACGAGATCATCCCCGTGCAGGACGCCGTCAAGGGCCAGAGCTTCCTTGGCGCGGCCGGAACGATCGGCGCGGTCGCCGCGAACGTGCTCGGCGGCGCGCTGCTCGACGCCTCGGGCGTGCCGCTGCTGCTGACGGTCTGCACGATTGTTTCCGCCGCCGGTGCGGCCATCGTGTGGTGCGCCGTGCAGACAAAAAAGCACGCCGCCTGCTGAGTTCGACAGACTTCGCAGGCAGAACGTGCTATAATGGCGCTACAGCTTATCCAATGCGAGTGTACTTCCCGACCCCGGCGCACCGTGCCGGACCCAAAATGCAGACTATCCCCCCGGATTCACATCCGAGGGGACTTTTTTATATGGGCAGCGCCGCACAATTCATCACCGGCCTTCGCCGGATATTTTTTGCCGATCCATCGGTTCGGAAAGTTTGGAGTATTGCGCAGCCGTTGGCGGCTCTGCCGCCTTACGGATGCGGCATGCCCCTCGCGGGCACACAAAGTACGCCTGCACTTCCCAAACCTTGGCTCGACCAAAAATCTCTCGGCGAATGCTCTCGATCAATTGTGCGGCGCAGCCCGAAAGAACGAAATAATGACCCGCATAAAGCTAGGCGAGAAGACCGTATTTGACCTTGATGCGGTCGAGCTTTTCGAGCATCGGCTCGCCGAACAGCCACAGGAAGCAGACCGTCGCCGCGGCGTGGACGCAGTCCACCGGGAAGCCGGAGAGCAGATAGGCCCCGATCGTGGCCCAGCTCACCGGGCTCTGCCACAGCAGGGCGGACGAGACGTTCATCAGCACGCCGTAGACGAGCAGGGCGGACAGCGCGCCAAAGATGCACAGGCTCACGCGGCCGCGCCGCAGCAGCCCGCGGCGGTACAGGACCCCCGCAAGGAAGCCGCACAGGCCCATGGCGAACATCTGCCACGGCGTCCACGGCCCCTGACCGTACATGACGTTCGACAGCAGCATGGCAAGCGCCCCCGTAAGGAAGCCCGCCTCGCCGCCGAGTGCCACGCCGCTGACGATGACCAGCGCCAGCACCGGCTTGAACTGTGGCAGGGCGGAGAACGCCGCGCGCCCGGCCACGCACAGGGCCGAGAGCACGGCCAGCAGCACGAGCTCGCGCGCCGTCGGGCCGCGCCGCTCAAACAGCAGGGCAAAGGGCAGCATGACCTCCAGCAGCACGAGCAGCGAGATGAACAGATATTTCCGGTCGCCCAGCAGATACACGCCGCAGAGGATCGTCGCGGGAACGGCCAGCGCGATCACGCCGAGCGAGACCCACGTCCGCTTGGTCAAATGCCTGCGCGGGCCTGCCTCCGAGGTGCGGCCCGTCCTGCGCGAGACGAGCAGCATCGCGCCGACGAGAAGGACCGCCAGCCCCACGCACAGCGCGCCCTGCGGCACGGCAGCCAGAAACGGGATCGAGATTTTGTGCGTCAGCTGCAGGAACAGCGTGACGACGCAGCCGAGCAGCCCGAGCGCGCCGAGGCTGCGCCAGTGCGGCAGCGGCTTGGCCTCCGGCGGGTGCAGCAGGTCCTTCGGCGGGGCTGCGGGCGGCTCACGCCGCTCCGGGGGCGGG
>DQIA01000001.1:7494-11259 GCA_003525905.1 Clostridiales bacterium | reverse complement strand
CAGTGAGCGCCGCTACAGACGCAATTGGTCCGTGCATTTTATCGACGCCCTGTACGAACTGCAAGTGCCTTCCCGAGATTGCACCCCAAGGGCACTTCCTCGCGCTTCGCGCTCAGGGCGCCACGTCGGCCTACGGCCTCCTCGCAATGACAAATCGGGGGCCCCAGTGCCATTTTAACGATAGCCTGTACTGGCTGCAAGTGCGTTGCCGGGAGGGGCATGCCGCTCCCCTACAACTTTCCGCGAGATCTGTTGCTCTCATTATACACTGCCGCAGCATTTTTTTCTACTGCTGCGGCAGTTTTTTTCCGACGTGACTTGCGTTTTCGGCCGTTTTGCGATAACATAAGGGGGAGATACTGAACAAAGGAGCATGGTGTCCATGTTAAAAGTTGATCTTTCGAATGTCTGGGGCGACCTGTCCCTGCCTGATCTGCTCGCCACGGAGCAGGAGGTCTTCGCCGCGCACAAGACGCTGGCCGAGGGCCGCGGTCCCGGCAATGATTTTCTCGGCTGGCTGGAGCTGCCCACGTTTGAGGAGACGGAGGAGCTGCAGCGCATCCGCCGCGCCGCGGAGCGCATCCGCGCGGATTCCGACGTGTTCGTCGTCGTCGGCATCGGCGGCTCGTACCTCGGCCCGCGCGCTGCCATTGAGCTGGTCAAGGGCCAGAACCACAACCTGAAGGATTCCGACCCGCAGGTCTTCTTCGCAGGCAATAACCTGTCCACCCGCGCGTGGCAGGAGCTGTGCGAACTGCTCGAGGGCAAGGATTTCTCCATCAACATCATCTCGAAGTCCGGCACCACAACGGAGCCTGCCATCGCCACCCGCGCCCTGCGCTGGATGCTCGAGCGCAAGTACGGCGCCGAGAAGGCCAAAAAGCGCATCTACGTCACGACGGATCCGAAGCACGGCGCGCTGCGCCAGATGGCCACGGAGGAGGGCTACGAGTCCTTCATCATCCCGCCGAATGTCGGCGGCCGCTACAGCGTGCTGACCGCCGTCGGCCTGCTGCCGATGGCCGTTGCGGGCATCGCCCCGATGGATGTTATGCTCGGCGCGGCCCGCGCGCGCAAGGAGCTGGACATCCGCTCGTTTGAAAACCCCGCGTGGCAGTATGCCGCTATCCGCAACCTGCTGTACCGCCGCGGCAAGGCCATCGAGCTGCTGGGCTGCTATGAGCCGAGCTTCCGCTACTTCGCGGGCTGGTGGCAGCAGCTGTTCGGCGAAAGCGAGGGCAAGGACGGCAAGGGCCTGTTCCCCGCGACCGTGGAATTCACGGCCGACCTGCACTCCCTCGGGCAGATGATCCAGCAGGGCCAGCGCAACCTCTTCGAGACCATCGTCCGCTTCGCCCCGCCGCGCAAGCGCACGACCATCGAGGTCGACTGGAAGAATCTGGACGGCCTGAACTACCTCGAGGGCAAGACGCTCGACTTTGTCGAGGAGCAGGCCTTCCAGGGCACGCTCAGCGCCCACGTCGACGGCGGCGTGCCGAACATCGTGCTGCAGACCGACGAGGTCGATGCCGATACGCTCGGCGAGCTGTTCTACTTCTTCGAGCTGTCGTGCGGCATCTCCGCCTATATGCTGGGCGTGAACCCGTTCAACCAGCCCGGCGTCGAGTTCTATAAGAAGAACATGTTCCACCTGCTGGGTAAGCCCGGCTATTGATCGGAGCAGAATGCCCCCGCATGGAATGCCGTTTGACATCCCGTGCGGGGGTTTGTTTATGCCGCAGGCGCTTGCAGTCCGTACAAAGCATCGATCACGGCTTGACAACTGTACGAAATCGTACTATAATATTATGGTATGATTTCGGACATTGGAGGTCATTATGCATGAATATCGTTCCCCGGCGCTGAAGCGCTTCAACTGCCTGCTGAGCGAGACGGACGCCGCCTATCATGAGGCCGCACTGCGGCAGGGGCTCAATGACAGCTCCAGCCGCATTCTCTATGCCCTGTGCGAGCTTGGCTCGCCCGCGTCGCTGCGTGCCGTCTGTGAGAGCACCGGTCTGAGCAAGCAGACCGTCAACTCCGCCCTGCGCAAGCTCGAGGCGGACGGCATTTTATATCTGGAGCCGTCCGGCGCGCGGAGCAAGCGCGTCTGCCTGACGGAGGCGGGGCTGCGCGTGGCAGATGCCACGGCCGGCCGCCTGATCCGGCTGGAAAACAGCATCTTTGACGAATGGCCCGCAGAGGATGTGCAGCAATATCTCGGGCTGATGGAGCGCTATCTGCAGGCATTCCGCTGCAAGCTGCCGGAGCTGGGGGGGCAGGAATGAACAGCACATTTTCCGGCCACTTCGGCTACCGCCGCCTGCTGCGCGTGACGCTGCCGTCCATCGTGATGATGATCTTTACGTCGATCTACTGCGTGACGGACGGCTTTTTCGTCTCGAATTTTGCGGGCAAGGCCGCATTCACGGCCGTGAACTTCATCATGCCCTACCTGATGATCCTCGGCTGCGTCGGCTTCCTGTTCGGCACCGGCGGCAGCGCCCTCATCGGCAAGACGATGGGCGAAGGCGACAGGAAACACGCCGACCGGCTGTTTTCCATGGTCATCTGCGTGACGGCCCTGTCCGGTCTGGCGCTCGGTGTGCTCGGCATCGTGCTGCTGCGGCCCGTGGCGGAGCTGCTCGGCGCGGAGGGCGAGCTGCTGGAGAACTGTGTGCGCTACGGCAGGCTCATCCTGATCGCGAACCCGGCCTATGTGCTGCAGTTCGCATTTCAGTGCCTGTTTGCCACGGCGGGCAAGCCGAAGCTCGGCCTCGCGGTGACCGTGGCGGCGGGCGTGACGAACATGGTGCTCGACGCGCTGTTCGTCGGCGTGTTCCGCTGGGGCATCGCGGGCGCGGCCGTCGCCACGTCGCTGAGCCAGTGCGTCGGCGGGCTGCTGCCGCTCCTCTATTTCCTCGGAAAGTGGAACCGCAGCGAGCTGCATCTGACGCGCTTCCGCTTTGACGGGCGCGCGCTTGGCCGCATCTGCGGCAACGGCTCGTCGGAGCTGATGAGCAATATTTCCATGTCTCTCGTCGGTATGCTCTATAACGCGCAGCTCATGCGCTACGGCGGGCAGAACGGCATCGCGGCCTACGGCGTGCTGATGTATGTCAGCATGATCTTCCACGCGTGCTTCATCGGCTACGCCGTCGGCGTGTCGCCGGTGGTGAGCTTCCACTTCGGCGCGCAGAACCGGCCGGAGCTGCACAGCCTGCTGCGCAAGAGCCTGCGGCTCATCGGCGGCAGCTCGATTGCGATGCTGGCGGCGGGCGAGGCGCTGGCGCGGCCGCTCGGGCAGATCTTCGTCGGCTACGACGAGGCGCTGCTGGCCATGACGGTGCGCGCGTTCCGGATCTACTCCTTCTCGTTCCTGCTCGCGGGTGTAGCCATTCTTGGCTCGTCGTTCTTCACGGCGCTGAACGACGGCCTGACGTCCGCACTCATCTCGTTTCTGCGGACGCTCGTGTTCCAGATCGCGGCCGTGCTCCTGCTGCCGCTCGTGCTGGAGCTGGACGGCATCTGGCTCTCCATCGTGTTTGCGGAAACCATGGCCGTGCTCGTGACGACGGTCTTCCTGCTGGCAAAGCGGAAAAAGTACGGATATTAAAACGCAGTATGAACCGCTGCTTGGCTCTCCCTTAGGGAGAGCTGGCGGCGCAGCCGCCTGAGAGGGGAACTCAGCTCTCCCCTTGCTTGATACTGCCATGCAAAAGCGGCTGCAAGGCCCTCTCAGTCACCTTCGGTGACAGCTCTCCC
>DQIA01000001.1:3747-7482 GCA_003525905.1 Clostridiales bacterium | reverse complement strand
CTCCCAGAGGGAGAGCCAAGGGCTGCCCCATATGGATCAAAAATGGAGCGTATCTGCACGGATACGCTCCATAAACTTTCTTCCGTTCACCCGGCGAACGGGTAGCTATGCTCATAATAGCTCGCGCCGGCGAGGGAGCCGATGGGGGACAGGAGCATGAGCTTGCCGTTCTCATCAGGGTACATCATCATATCGTCATTGACGTTTTCGGCGCTGCGCGTCCATTCGAGCTGCTCCTGCCAGAGCGCGTCGTCGCCCATGGTGTCCGGATAGATGGAGCGGAAGCAGCGCTCGGCGGCATCGGCCGCGCCCGCCTCGAATTCCGCCTGCGTCACGCCGCACAGGTCGAGGATCTGCGCGTTCGTCAGACGCGTGCCGGTGATGCGGTCGAAGCAGTAGACCTGATGATAGGCGCAGTCGTTCGGGTAGGACGAGTGGGTGAGGAGCACGAGCACGTCGCCGCACCAGTGGCTCTCCCAGCCGATCTCGACGCACGTCGGGTCATAGCCCTGTGCCTGCGCGGTGTGGGCCTCGTCGACGAGCGGCATAAGCTCGTCGGAAATGGCGGTGTTGATGAGCTCAGCATCCTGCGTCTGGCAGTTCAGCTGCGGGATGCGGTAGGAATAGCCCTCGCCGCTCTCGTTCAGCAGATCGGTGACGGCGTTTTCCTTCTGCATCTGCTCGCCGGTCGGCGCCCACGGGCCGGTCGACTCGGGCGCGGCGCTTTCGACGGGGGGATCCTCCGTCCCCATGGGGAGCGTGGCGGCAGGGGACGTGCCGCAGGACGCCAGCAGCAGGCAGAGCGCAGCCAGCAGCGCGGGAATGAGCTGTTTCATGAGAAAATTCCTCCTTGGATGTTCTGTTCCGTTAGACGGGAAAGAAAGCGGGATGTTCCGGCGGGCAGTGACAGAGTGGAGCGTGAAACGCACAGACGCAATCGGTGCGTGCCGTTTTAACGGCAGCCGGTACGGGGCGGCAGTGCGGCACAGGGCGTCGAGGACGCCGCTCCCCTACAACGCCCCAATGATACAGGCCGCTCGGGGTTATCCCGGGCGGCCCGTCAGCATTATTGGGAATTTGCCGTGCGCTCTGCCTTCGCCAGCCTGCGCTCCTCCTTCGTGCGGAAGAAGTGCTCGAAGACCGGGATGAAGAACATGCACACGAACGCCGCCGTGAAGCCGCCGTTATACAGGCAGAAGCCGCCGTGCAGCAGAGGCACGCTCGCGACGAGCGTGAAATGCAGCATACCGGCGAGGATGCCGAACGGCCAGCCATAGCGGCCGGAGATCGGCGAAAGGCCGTTTGCAAAGCAGAGGCCGACGACGATGGCCTGCGCGTTGATGGCCTGCGTATAGACCTCGCCGACGCAGGCCCACTTGCCGAGGAACGACGCGGCGACATAGCCCACCATGATGGGCCAGACATTGCCGGGGTGGCTGCCGGAGCAGCAGCAGGCCAGCATGCAGAAGATGCAGCCGAAGGTCACGGCGTTGAAGGTCGCGCCGATCAGGTTATAATACAGCACGATGAACAGGCCGTAGATGCCGACGTTCATCAGGAACGCTGCATTGCCGTACTTCTGCGAGAAGTCGACGCTGTAGCCGGGGTCGCGGAGCAGACGCCAGTAGTCCTTCGGGCGGCAGCCCAGCACGAGCGCGCCGACAATGCACAGGCCGAACACACCGAAGCAGAACACATTGGCCACATTCCAGCTCGAGACGCCGAGATCGGTGCTCGCGCCGCCGGGCAGCGTGCCGCCGAGCGCCTGATAGAGCAGGGCGCGGACGAAGAAGGCCGTCAGGCCGACGGGCACCGCGGCGGAATAGAGGTCATAGCCCTTGTGCATTTTCGGCGAGTGGACCAGCCCGGCGGGCAGGCAGAAGCCGATGAACAGGCCGATGGCGACGGCCAGCAGGATGCCCTGCCAGCGGAAGCCGACGACATCCGCATGCGGATAGCGGATCATCAGGTCCGTGAACAGCGGGCAGATGCCGGTCGTGAAGACCATGGCGTTGATCTGATTCGCGGGGTTTTCGCGCTTGACGAGGCAATACAGCAGCACGCCAAGGAAGCCGAACCAGAGGTTCAGGATGTTGACGCCCCAGAAGCAGAACCCGGCCGTCAGCAGGAAGGCGAGGCACGACGTGGCGTTGACCTTGACCTTCGGGAGGCTGTAGAGGGCCGTGAGGACGAGGCAGACGAGGCCCGCGTTCAGGAACGTTCCGGCGTAGCCGCCGTTATCAAAATAGTTGGTCGAGACCTTCGAGGACTCCGTCATGATGCGGCGCAGGCCGGTGAACATCTCCGCGCGGTCCGGCGCGATGAAGGCGGAGCAGAAGAAGGCGAAGGTAAATGCGGCGAACAGAAGCCTGAGGAAGCTGCTCGCCGAAAGCTGCTTCAGCTTATGCATGATTCTCTCTCAACTTTCCCGTCCGAAAATCAGACGCGCTCGGCAGCTTCGATGACATGCTTCATGAGGACGGACGTCGTCACGCTGCCCACACCGCCGGGGACGGGGGTGATGGCCTCGACGATCGGCTCGACCTCGGCATAGACCGCGTCGCCCGCAATGGCGCCCAGACCGCCGCGCGCGTTCGGCTTGTTCTCATCCCAGTTGATGGAGACGTCGATGACGACCTGACCGGGACGGACATAGTCCTTCGTCAGGGAGTTCAGCACGCCCGCTGCGGAGACGAGGATATCGGCCTTGCGGCAGATCTCGGCGGTGTTGACGGTCTTGGTGTGGCAGACGGTCACAGTGGCATTCTTGCCCATGAGCATCATCGCGGCAGGCTTGCCGACGACGAGGCTGCGCCCGATGACGACGGCGTTCTTGCCCTTGCAGTCGATGCCGTAGTAGTCCAGGATCTCCATGCAGGCGGCGGGGGTGCAGGGGGCAAAGCCCAGATCGCTGCGGCCCTCGAACACACCGGCGTTCGACAGGTCGGTCATGCAGTCGACGTCCTTCTTCGGGTCGAGGCGGTTGCAGATCTCATTCTGGTCAGCCTTGAGATGCTTCGGCAGCGGACGGAACATCAGAACGCCGTGGATGGCGTCATTGGCGTTGATCTCGTCGATGAGCTTGAGCAGGTCCTCCTTGGAGGCATCCTCCGGCAGGACAAACTTCTGTACGTTGATGCCGATGAGCTCGGCGCGCTTCGTTGCGCCCTTCTCATAGGACAGATCGCTGGGGTTCTCGCCCACGCGGACGATGCCGAGCGTGGGAACGACGCCCTTTTCCTTCAGCGCATTTGCGCGCTCGATGAGCTTTGCATTCAGTGCATCGGTAACTTCTTTGCCCAGTAACTGCTTTGCCATGATATGTTTTCTCCTTTTTGAGATAAGATTTGGGTTCGAGGGTGGGGCGGCGCAGGGCCGCCGGCGGAATGCTGTAGGGGCAGGGCATGCCCTGCCCGTCCGCGAAGCGGCAAAAGTACCGCTGATTCGATAGGAAGCACCGTTCCCTGCATCGTGCTTCCTGACATGTCATTGTGAGGAGCGAAGTGACGCGGCAATCTCACGCAGGCAATTACGATTTCGCCGGGAGTTTCCAGTGATCCAACCGGGTACTGCGAGATTGCCACGTCGGCCTGCGGCCTCCTCGCAATGACACGTCAGGGGAGTGCAGCGGTGCACCAGCGCCCTCGCGTCGTTGAATGCCCCTCCACAAGGCGCTCACTACCCGCAAGGGGCACGCCGCATCCGTAAGGCGGCAAAGCCGCCAACGGCTGCGCA
>DQIA01000001.1:456-3677 GCA_003525905.1 Clostridiales bacterium | reverse complement strand
CGCTACAGACGCAATTGGTTTTTCCCTTTTTAACGATACCCGGTACGAATCGTTCGTGCAGCGCCGGGCGGGGCATGCCCCGCCCCTACAAGGGCAGTTGCCATTTTAACGATGCCCTGTACGAGTCGGCGGTTTACCGCCGGGCCCGGCTGTCCCCGCCCCTACGGAGGCTGCATTATGTTATATTACTTGAAGAAGCCGTTCTTGACGGTCTCGAAGATCTCGTCGGCCTTTTTGCCGCAGGTATCGAGCATCTTCAGGCAATAGGCGTTCATTTCCTCGGCCTTTTCGCGGTTCTGGAGCGTCTTGGTATTGATGAAGACGTTCAGGGACGCGGCCTGCAGGGCGGCCTTGACAATGACGGCGCCGCAGCCCGCGTCGGACACGGCGAGGCGGCTGCCCTTCGCAGCAAAGACGGCGATGGCATCCATGGACTCACAGCACAGCTCCATGATGTGCATCGGGACCTTGCAGGCGGTGACGGTGGCGTCCTCAAGCACCGCGGCGCGGTTGGGATCGTCCTTCGGGATGCCATAGGCCTTGGCCAGCGGGACGAAGCCCTCGGCATCGGCGGGGACCTGATCGAGCAGCTCGTTCTGCAGCAGGTCGCACTTGCCCTTCAGGGCGAGGATCTCGGCCTCGACATCGGCATACTTCTTCTTGCCGACGGTCAGGGAGCCGACCATGTTGCCCAGCGCGGTGCCGAGCGCCGCGACAAGGGCCGCCGCGCCGCCGCCGCCGGGAGCGGGCTCGTTGGAAGCAAGGACCGTGACAAATTCACGGCAGGATTTTGTCGTCATATCCATAAGAATATTCTCCTTTGAATTTGTGAGGGATTTGAACCGGCCACTGATGGGGGCTCCGGCGGCGTATTGTGCCCGGGGCCCCGGCGGGGATTGCAGCAGCGCTCAGGGAGCGCCGCTGCAGATGCAATCGGTGCATACCGTTTTAACGCCAGCCTGTCCGTATCGCAGGCACAGGCCGCAGGGGGCAGGGAATCCGAAAAACTCCGGCGGGGATTCCGCCGGAGTTTATGGAAATTTGATCATCAGGCAGCGCCGCGCAATTGATCGAGAGCATTCGGCGCGAGATTTTTCGTCGAGGCGAGATTCGGGAAGCGCAGGAATACTTTGTGTATTTCAAGCTTTCCGAACCGATGGATCGGCGGAAAATATCCGGCGAAGGCCGAGGATGCGATTGCGTGGGGTTGCCGCTATTAGAACAGACCGGAGATCTTGCCGTTCTCGTCCACGTCGATGCGCTCGGCAGCGGGGACCTTCGGCAGGCCGGGCATGGTCATGATCTCACCGGTGAGGGCAACGAGGAAGCCTGCGCCCGCGGAGACCTTGACATTACGCACGGTGACGGTGAAGCCCTTCGGCGCGCCCAGCTTCGTGGGATCGTCGGAGAAGGAATACTGCGTCTTGGCCATGCAGATGGGCATCTTGTCGTAGCCCAGCTCGGTCAGAGCCTTGATCTGCTTCTCGGCGTTCGGCGTGAAGGCCACGTCGTCGCCATGGTAGATCTTCGTGACGATGTCGCGGATCTTTTCCTTGATGGGCTTGTCGAGCTCATAGGAGAACGTGAAGTCGTTCGGCTGGTCGCACAGACGGATGACCTCGTTGGCCAGCGCGATGCCGCCTTCGCCGCCCTTGCCCCAAACCTCGGACAGAGCAACGTTGACGCCCAGCTCGCGGCACTTATCCTCGACGAGCTTCAGCTCAGCCTCGGTGTCCTGCGGGAAGCGGTTGATGGCCACAACGCACGGCAGCTTGTAGACCGTGGTGATGTTCCCGACATGCTGCAGCAGGTTGGGCAGGCCCTTCTCCAGAGCCTCGAGGTTCTCGACGCCGGTCTCGGCCTTCGGCACGCCGCCGTTGTACTTCAGGGCGCGGACGGTGGCAACGAGGACGACGCAGCTCGGCTTCAGGCCGGCCATGCGGCACTTGATGTCGAGGAACTTCTCAGCACCCAGGTCAGCGCCGAAGCCGGCCTCGGTGATGGTGTAGTCGGACAGGTGCATGGCGATCTTCGTCGCGGTGACGGAGTTGCAGCCATGGGCGATGTTGGCGAACGGGCCGCCATGGACGAAGGCCGGAGTGTGCTCGAGCGTCTGCACGAGGTTCGGCTTCAGAGCGTCCTTCAGCAGGGCGGTCATGGCGCCCTGGGCGTTCAGATCACCGGCGGTGACGGGCTTCTCGTCGTAAGTATAGCCGACGACCAGGCGGGACAGGCGGGCCTTCAGGTCCGTGATGTCGGAGGCCAGGCAGAGAACTGCCATGATCTCGGAGGCGACGGTGATGTCGTAGCCGTCCTCACGCGGGGTGCCGTTGACGCGGCCGCCGAGGCCGTCGACGACGAAGCGGAGCTGACGGTCGTTCATATCGACGCAGCGGCGCCAGGTGATGCGGCGCGGGTCGATGTTCAGGCGATTGCCCTGATAAATATGGTTATCCAGCATGGCAGCCAGCAGGTTGTTGGCAGCGCCGATGGCGTGGAAGTCGCCGGTGAAGTGGAGGTTGATATCCTCCATCGGGACGACCTGCGCATAGCCGCCGCCGGCCGCGCCGCCCTTGACGCCGAAGACCGGGCCGAGGGACGGCTCACGCAGAGCGACAAGGACGTTCTTGCCGAGCTTGCGCATACCGTCGGCCAGGCCGACCGTCGTGGTGGTCTTGCCTTCGCCTGCGGGGGTGGGGTTGATGGCGGTGACGAGGACGAGCTTGCCCTGGGTGTGGGTCTCTTCCTTCAGGATGCTGTAGTCGACCTTGGCCTTGTACTTGCCGTACTGCTCGAGGTACTTCTCGTCGATGCCCGCGGTCTTGGCGACCTCAGTGATGGGCTGCATGGTGGTTTCCTGTGCAATTTCGATATCAGACTTAAAACTCATGATGGATGTTCTCCTTCCATAAAATTTGCCCGGGGCCGTCGGAATGGCGCCGGCAGGATGAGTTTTGTCATACCGCTCCCCGTTGGAATGAGTTCGCGGTATCGTATAAAAACAATCGATATGTTTTTATCGGTTTGGATTATATCACCATATCCGGTTCTTGTCAACAAAAATTTGCGTAAAATTTTTCCTTTTTTTCGCGGATTTGCACGAAATCCGATGTCCGGCCGCCGCATGACAGAGGAACGCCGAATTTTGTAAGCTCAGGGGACAGCCAGCTAGGAGTTTGACGGAAGTCCTGCACCGTGCCGTGTCATTGCGGGGCGCGAAG
>DQIA01000001.1:0-322 GCA_003525905.1 Clostridiales bacterium | reverse complement strand
GACTGAGAGGGCCTTGCAGGCGCTGCCGATAGGTTCCGGCCATCGCTAAAATCGCACGCACCTCCGACTTGTCATTGCGAGGAGGCCGTAGGCCGACGTGGCAATCTCCGGAAGGCAGCAACGAATTTGCCGGGGGCTTTCCCGTGTTCCGGACGGTACCGCGAGATTGCCACGGCTCCTGCGGAGCCTCGCAATGACAAACTTGGCGGCCTGCTGCATCCGGAGGGACGCAGTGACAAGCTTGCAAGCGCCTTCCTCCCGTGTCATTGCGGGGCGCGAAGCGCCCTTGGCTCTCCCTTTGGGAGAGCTGTCACCGAAGGTG
>DQIA01000065.1 GCA_003525905.1 Clostridiales bacterium | reverse complement strand
CCGCAGCGGCAGAATTGCAAAATTATGCTACAAAAATTGATTTTGCAATTCTGAAAGCAGCTTGTCAAAAAAGTCCAAAGAGACTTTTTTGACAAGCAGAGGCGTGGCGCTGCGCCACGCCGGGAGTTGATATTCAGATTATATTGTAGGGGAGGGGCAAGCCCCTCCCGGCGCAATGCTGCCGATACGAACCGGCTGCCGTTAACATGGGTAAAGCCGATTGCGCCTGTAGCGGCGCTCCCTGAGCGCCTTTGACAGTTGCAGGTATTGGAGTAGTAATTCGACGGCGCAAGGCTTTCAAATTTGTCATTCCGAGGAGCGAAGCGACGTGGGAATCTCCTGCAACCGGTTACGTTTTCGCCGAGGCCTACCTGCTATCCAACATGGTACTGCGAGATTGCCACGGGCGCAAAGCGCCCTCGCAATGACACATCAGGAGGTGCAGTGGTGCGCCAGTGCTCTCCTGCGGTTGGATGGCCCTGTACAGGGCGGTCACTGACCGCCCCTACAGCGGCAGGTGCGGTCGGCGGAAATGCCCCCCAAAAATTTGCAGCTGCCCATGGCGCTCATTGCGCGCCGCCGCACCATTCTGCGGCCTTTTCCAGCTCCGGGAGGGGCAAGCCCCTCCCGGATATTTTCTCGTCAGCGGGTCGTTTCGACGGTGATCTCGCCGGAGACGATCTTCTTCGACAGCTCTTCCACGGCGGTCTTCACGTCGTCGGGCACCTGCTGTGCCGCGCCGTCCTCGCCGTAGCCGATGCCGACATAGCCGTTGCTCATGTCGGCGACCCACGTCGTGCCCCACAGGGAGCTGTCGCCATCCAGCAGGCGCTTCACGGCGTCATAGATGGAGCTGCCGACTTCCTTCTTCATGGAGCAGATGATGGTGTCGGGGTCGATGTACTTCTGGTCGCTGTCCACGCCGATGGCGTAGAAGCCGTTCTCCTTCGCGGCCTCAAACACGCCGTCGCCCGTGGCGGAGGCAATCTGGAAAATGACGTCCGCGCCCTGATCGTGCAGAGCCAGCGCGCATTCCTTGCCCTTTGCGGGGTCGTCATAGGTGCCGGCGTAGTTCTTCACGACGTTCACGGCCTTGCCGTTCTCCGTGCCGTAGTACTCCGCGCCCTGCGTGTAGCCGACGATAAAGTCGTTGATGGTGTCGCTGTCCTCGCCGCCGACGGCACCGACCGTGCCGGTCTCGGACATGGCGGCCGCGATGTAGCCTGCGAGGAACGAGCCCTCATTCTGGGCGTAGGTGATGTTCAGCACGTTGGCGACCGGCTCGCTCGTGGCGTTGTCGATCCAGATGAACTTCACGTTCGGATATTCCGGCGCGATGGTCTCGACATCATAGAATTCCCAGCCGACGCACACGACGACGTCTGCCTGATCGGCGGCGTTCTTCATCTGCGTTGCGTGGTTTTCATTGTTGCACTCGATGGTGCTGACCTGCACGCCGAAGTCCTTGGCCAGACGGTCTGCGCCTTCCTTGGACGAGTCGTAGAACGAACGGTCGCCGAACGTACCGGCCACGACGAGCGCGAGCTTCAGGTCGGAGGAGGAGTCCCCCTTGTCTTCCGTCTTGCCGCAGGCGGCAAAGACACACGTCAGCAGAGCCACTGCCAGAATGCATGCGAGGATCTTTTTCATAAATAGCCTCTCCGTTTCAAACAAAAATTTGTCGGTTTTACCCGACGGTGTACTTTCATTATAATGTTTTTTTCCGCGCCGCGCAAGTGGGCACGGCAAATATCGCCCGGAATTTCTTGCGCGCGGGCAAAAAACCGGATGCCATGCCGGAAAATAGAGCGATGCGTATGGAAAAACATGATTGCGGCAAAAATCTTTGTTGAAATTGTGCTGAGAATCGGCTATACTACAGGAAGAAAACTCCAAAGGAGGCGGCATGCACATGGGTGTAACGGTTTCCGTCATTTCCGGCAAGGGCGGCACGGGAAAAACGACGCTCTGCGCCGGGATCGCGGCCTGTCTTGCCGCCGAGGGCAAGCGCGTCCTGTGCATTGATGCCGACATCGGCCTGCGGAATCTCGACATCGCGCTCGGCATGGCCGAGCAGCCCGCTGTCGCGTTCACGGACGTGACGCAGGGCTTCTGCAAGCTGTCCGACGCCGCGGAGCATCCGGCCCTGCCGGGCCTGTTCCTGCTGACGGCCCCGGTGCGCGAGCAGGACGCCCTTGTGGAGCAGCAGCGCTTCGGTGCGCTGCTGCGCGAGGCCCGCGAGGCCTTCGACTGGGTCCTGATCGACGCGGCCGCCGGGATCGGCACAAGCTTCCGCCTTGCCACGCAGTTTGCCGACCGCTGCATCGTCGCTGCCACGCCGGATCCCGCCTCCCTGCGGGACGCCGCCTGCGCGGCAGACGCCCTTGCGCTCGAGGGGCACGAGCTGCTGCAGCTTGTGGTCAACCGCGTGCAGCCGCGCCTGTTTTCGCGCATGAACCTGACGGTGGACGACATGATGGACCAGACCGGCCTGCCGCTGCTCGGCCTTGTGCCGGAGGACCCGGCCGTCGTGCTTTCTGCCGCAGCGGGCAAGGCGCTGATCCTGAATTCCTCCGGCGGTGCCGCTGAGGCCTGCCTGCGCATCTCCCGCCGCCTGCGCGGTGAGCCAATGCCCTTGATGCGATTTTGAAGATGAGGTGATCTTATGAATATTACGCTGATGGCGCATGACAAGAAAAAGGAACTGATGGTCCAGTTCTGTACGGCTTATAAGAGCGTGCTGAGCAAGCACAACCTCTCCGCCACGGCCACAACGGGCCGCCTTGTCGCGGAGGCGACCGGCCTGCCCGTGACGCTGTACCTTTCCCACAATCAGGGCGGCCACCAGCAGGTCGACGCCCGGATCGCCTATAACGAGATCGATCTGGTGCTGCTGTTCACCGATCCGAATAACAGCGACCCCTGGGAGGATCAGCAGGTCGTGCAGACGCTGCACCTGTGCGACGCGCACAATGTGCCCATGGCCACGAACCTCGCCACGGCGGAGATGCTCATCCTCGGCCTGCAGCGCGGTGACCTGGACTGGCGCGAGATGATCCGCCGCAAGCGCTCCGTCCGCTGAAAGGAGCAGCTTTATGGAAGCAACGGAACTCATTGAACTCATCCGCACGTCGGAGAAGAAGACGCCCGTCCGCGTGGTGCTGCAGGCCAATGCGCCCTGCGAGTTCCCCGGCGCGGAGGTTTTTTCCGGCGGGAACGGCCTGCATATCCTCTACGGCGACTGGAAAACGCTCGGTCCGCAGCTTACGGCGCAGGCCGCGCACATCGACCGCCTGCATGTGGAAAACGGCGCCTGCAACTCCGCCATCCCCATGCTGGACCTCAAGGGCCTGCATGCGCGCGTCGAGCCGGGCGCCATCATCCGCGAGGGCGCGGAGATCGGCGCGAACGCCGTCGTTATGATGGGCGCGATCCTGAATCTTGGTGCCGTCGTCGGCGAGGGCAGCATGATCGACATGGGCGCTGTGCTCGGCGGCCGTGCCACCGTGGGTAAAAACTGCCATATCGGCGCGGGAGCCGTGCTGGCGGGCGTCATCGAGCCGCCCAGCGCCACGCCGGTCATCGTGGAGGATGGCGTGCTCGTCGGCGCGAATGCCGTCGTGCTCGAGGGCGTCCATATCGGAAAAAATGCCGTCGTCGCGGCCGGAGCCGTCGTCACGGAGGACGTGCCGGAGAATGCCGTTGTGGCGGGCGCGCCCGCCCGCGTGCTGAAGCAGCGCGACGAAAAGACGAATTCCAAGACCGCCTTCGTCGATGCCCTCCGCGAGCTGTAAGAGAATACAAAAACGTCCCCGGATGCGGCGCATCCGGGGATAATTATTTGGAAATGAAAAATGAGGGGAGCGGCATGCGGACTGACAAGTTACAGGTGGCTTCGCCGACCGTACCCGCCAGTGTAGGGGAGCGGCATGCCGCTCCCGGC
>DQIA01000108.1:1038-5712 GCA_003525905.1 Clostridiales bacterium | reverse complement strand
GGGCACGCCGCATCCGTAAGGCGGCAAAGCCGCCAACGGCTGCGCAGTGACCGCCGCTACAGACGCAATCGGTGCATTCCTTTATTGGCAGCTCGTCCGTTTCGATGGCCTCTACTGAGATTGCCGCAAACTCAAATGCCCAAACCGGGCGTCCGGGGCGGGAGAATTTTGAAATTTGTCACAAATTTTTCATTTTTTCCTCTTGACTTTCTTCCGGAAATGGGTATTATATAGGGTGTTAGCACTCAAATGAATTGAGTGCTAAATTCAAGCCCGTAATCAAAGATGGGAGACCATCAGACATTATATTGGAGGTTAGCATCATGAAACTGGTACCCCTTGCAGATCGTGTTCTGCTCAAGCCTGTGGAAGCCATGGAGACCACCGCTTCCGGCATTATCCTCTCCACCGCTACGAAGGAAAAGCCCGTTGTTTCCGAAGTCGTGGCAGTCGGCCCCGGCGGCGTCGTGGACGGAAACGAGGTCAAGATGGTCGTGAAGCCCGGCGACAAGGTCGTCGTCGCGAAGTATGCTGGCACCGAGGTCAAGGTCGAGGATGTGGAGTATTCCATCGTCCGCCAGTCCGAGATCCTCGCGATCGTAGAATAATTCAGGAGGCTTAAAATATCATGGCAAAAATGATCGAATTCGGCGAAGACGCCCGCAAGAAGCTGCAGTCCGGCATTGACCAGCTCGCAGATACCGTCAAGGTCACCCTCGGTCCGAAGGGCCGCAACGTCGTCCTTGCGAAGAAATATGGTTCCCCGCTCATCACGAACGACGGCGTGACGATCGCCAAGGAAGTCGAGCTCGAGGATCCGTTTGAGAATATGGGTGCTCAGCTCGTCCGTGAAGTCGCTACGAAGACGAACGACGTCGCAGGCGACGGCACCACCACCGCCACCCTGCTGGCACAGGCCATCATCCGCGAGGGCCTGAAGAACGTCAGCGCCGGTGCGAACCCCATGGTCATGCGCAAGGGCATGCAGAAGGCCGTTGACGCCGCCATCGAGGCCATCAAGGCCAACTCGCAGGCCGTGAACGGCAGCGCAGACATCGCCCGTGTCGGCACCGTCTCCTCCGGCGACGAGGAGATCGGCAAGCTGATCGCCGAGGCCATGGAGAAGGTCACGGCCGCCGGCGTCATCACCATTGAAGAGTCCAAGACCGCCGAGACCGGCCTCGACGTTGTCGAAGGTATGCAGTTCGACCGCGGCTATATCTCCCCGTATATGGTCACCGACACCGACAAGATGGAAGCTGTTGTCGATGATCCGTACCTGCTCATCACCGATAAGAAGATCTCCTCCATTCAGGACATCCTGCCCGTTCTGGAGCAGATCGTCAAGGCGGGCCAGAAGCTCGTCATCATCGCCGAGGACGTCGAGGGCGATGCGCTGTCCACCCTGCTCGTCAACCGTCTGCGCGGCAGCTTCAACTGCGTCTGCGTCAAGGCGCCCGGCTTCGGCGATCGCCGTAAGGAAATGCTCCGCGATATCGCCATCCTGACTGGCGGCACCTACTTCGCAAACGAGCTGAACATGAACCTGCAGGAGGCTCAGCTCTCCGATCTCGGCCGTGCCCGCCAGATCAAGGTCAACAAGGACACCACCGTTATCGTCGACGGCTGCGGCAACTCCGAGGACATCCAGAACCGCATCCACGAGATCAAGGCCGCCATCGGCGTGACCACGTCCGAGTACGACCGTGAGAAGCTGCAGGAGCGTCTTGCCAAGCTGTCCGGCGGCGTCGCCGTCATCCGTGTCGGCGCACAGACCGAGACTGCCATGAAGGAGCAGAAGCTCCGCGTCGAGGACGCCCTGAACGCCACGCGCGCTGCCGTGGAGGAAGGCATCGTCGCCGGCGGCGGCACTGCGTTTGTCAATGCCATCCCCGCTGTCGAGAAGCTCGTTGCCAAGCTGTCCGGCGATGAGAAGACCGGCGCGTCCATCATCGTCAAGGCGCTGCAGGCTCCTGTCCGCCAGATCGCCGAGAACGCCGGTGTCGACGGCTCCGTCGTCTTCGAGAAGATCAAGAACAGCCGCAAGGTCGGCTTCGGCTACAATGCCTACAGCGCCACCTACTGCGACATGATCCCCGCCGGTATCGTCGATCCGACGAAGGTCACCCGCACCGCACTTGAGAACGCAGCGTCCATCGGCGCCTGCGTCCTGACGACTGAGTCCATCGTGGCCGACAAGCCCGATCCCGCAGCCGACGCCGCAGCAGCTGCCGCAGCCAATGCAGGCGGCATGGGCGGCATGTATTGATCCGCACCAACAGAACAACGATATCCCGGACGGTTCGCCGTCCGGGATTCTTTTATGTGGGCCATTGTAGGGGAGCGGCACTTACGACCCGTACCGGTTATCGAAAAATGGTGAGAACCGATTGCGTCTGTAGCGGCGGCCGATACGGACTGGTAGTGCCTTCCCGAGATTGCACCCCAAGGGCACTTCCTCGCGCTTCGCGCTCAGGGCGCCACGTCGGCTGCGCCTCCTCGCAATGACAAATCTGGTGATCTGTGCAGTTGCCGCAATAACGCAATAAAATGACCGCCGGTCTTCTGTGGGGGAAGACCGGCGGCATTTTGTGGGCATTTGCGTGGGGGAGAGCGATTCAGAAATGAGAGTTATCGGAAACACCGGGCCGGGGGGCGCGGTGCAGCCTTCTGACTTACTTCAGGTCCTCGCCGTAGTAGTACTTCTTCAGCGGGAAGTACAGGGCGACGGCGGCGACGGTCGTGATGATCATTTCGGGGATCATGTAGCTGGCGTTGTAGGCAAGGGACCACAGCGGCGAGGCCCAGCCCAGCTCGTTCGGCCACAGGGCCTCCCAGATGATCCAGCCGGACACGAAATGGCAGGCCAGACGCAGCAGCGTGGCGAACACACTGCCGACGGCGATGGACACGGGGCGGTTCTTGATGCACTTGTCAAAGATACCGGCAAGGCCGATGACGCCGAACGCGACAACGTAGTCCAGCAGGATGATGGCAAGCACTTCCCAGAAGTTGCGGCCGTACATGACGTTCTTCATACCGAGGAACATCTGCAGCACGCCGTAGACCAGGGCGGAGCTGATGCCCCACTTCGTGCCGTGGCGGTGGCAGATCAGGACGAGCGGGAGCATGCTGCACACGGTGATGCCGCCGCCAAGGGCCCAGGGGCCGGAGAACTCGAACAGGCTGAGAACGGTGCCGATGGCGATGAGCACGGCGCACTCCACAAGGCGGCGCAGTCCCATACGGCGAGAGGGAACGGACATAGAGGATTCCTCCAAAACAAAAATTCCGCGCTGCAAACCGTTCTTGGAAAGCAGTGCGGAAGACCTCTTTCCCTACGACGGCATGATCCGTGTCAGGTTTGCGGGTCAGGGCGTGACTTCGCCCAATCTCAGCCGGAAGCATCCGACCCCCCGAAGAAGGATTTGTTTTGCGGTAAATTCAGTATACCCGAAAAGGAACCATTTGTCAAGCATGGAAAAACATGCTATAATCGCCTCAGAATTACGGATTTTTCCGGAATGGAGGCCAATCATGTCTGATTCCCTGCAATCGCTGTTCTCGCGCTGCGACTCCGTCCTCGTTTTCGACACGGAAACGAGCGGCCTGAGCTGGCAGCGCGATGAGATCATTGAATTTTCCGCCATCCGCCTGACCGCCTCCGGCACGGAGGAGGTCGATGAGTTCATCCGCTGCACGCGCAGCCTGCCGCCGCGCATCGTGGAGCTGACGGGCATCACGGACGAGCTGCTGCGCGAAGAGGGGATCGGCAAGCAGGCCTTTGCCGAGCTGCTGGCCGCGCTCCTGACGCCCGGCACAATGCTCGCGGCCTATAACGCCCAGTTTGACCTGCTGTTCCTCTATTCGTTCCTGCAGAAATACGGCGACGCCCGCCTGCTGCAGGACAAGCCGAAGCTCGACCTGCTCACGGTCTACCGCGACCGCCGCGCCTATCCGCACCGCCTGTGCAACGCCATCGAGCAGTATGACCTGCAGGACCGCGTGACGAATTCACACCGTGCCATTGACGACGTGCGCGCTACGGTCGAGGTCCTGCGCGCCATGGGGACCGAGCGGGACGATCTGGAGCGCTATGTCGACCTGTTCGGCTATTCCTCCAAATACGGCATCTCCGGTCCGCGCATCTCCTCCGTGCGCTATCTGCCGCAGGGCTATGAGCCGAAGGCTGCGCCGCTCTACGCCGGGCTATGAGACCTGCCGCAGCAGGTCGCGCCGCAGGCGCTGCATGATGCGCTTCTCCAGCCGCGAGATATACGACTGCGAGATGCCCAGCAGGTCCGCGACTTCCTTCTGCGTCTTTTCCGGCCGCCCGCCCAGCCCGAAGCGCAGGCTCACGATACGCCGCTCCCGCTCCGGCAGCCGCGCAAGGGCCTCGCGCAGCAGCTGCTGCTCCGCGTCCTCCTCCATGGGCCGCATGACGATGTCGCCGTCCGTCCCGAGCACGTCGGACAGCAGCAGCTCGTTGCCGTCCCAGTCCGTGTTGATCGGCTCGTCGAGCGAGACCTCGGCCTTCTGGCCCGCGATCTTGCGGATGTGCATGAGGATCTCATTCTCGATGCAGCGCGAGGCATAGGTCGCCAGCTTGATGTTCCGGTCCGATTTGAATGTGCCGACTGCCTTGATCAGGCCGATGGTCCCGATGGAGATCAG
>DQIA01000108.1:0-988 GCA_003525905.1 Clostridiales bacterium | reverse complement strand
GTCCCGATGGAGATCAGATCCTCGATGTTCACGCCGGTGTTCTCGAACCGGCGCGCGATATAGACCACGAGCCGCAGATTGCGCTCGATGAGCCGGGCCCGCGCGGCCTCGTCGCCCGCAGCGGCCTGCTGCAGGAGGGTCTGTTCCTCCTGCGCGGCAAGCGGCGGCGGGAGAATGTCGCTGCCGCCGATGTACATGAGCTTTGCGGGCTGCCGCAGGAGGCGCTGCAGCCAGTCCGTGAGAAATTCAAGCATCGCATTTCCCTCCTGTCAGGGCCTCGTAGCCGCCGCCGTCCGAAACGGGCGTCGGGGAGAAGGCGACGAGGCCGTTTTTTTGCACCCTTTTTCCGATGCGGACCTCCTCGCACGGCAGGGCGAGCAGCAGGCCGCTGCCCGTTCCGACGGCGCGGAAGGGGATGAGGCGCGGGTGGAGCCGCTGCAGGCGCAGCACCAGAGCGGCGGGCGCGGCAAAATCCGCGGCGCGCAGGCCGTCGTGCGGCAGGAGCCGCGAGGCGCAGCGCCAGTCCGCCACGAGCACGGCCTCGCCCGTCACGGGGTCGCAGAGCGTGTTGCCGCTGTCGCGCAGCGCGCTGAGGAACACCCGCCGCCCGCCGAGCGTCAGCCGCACGGGCACGACGCTGTCCGGCGCGTGGCTCAGTCGGGGCAGCAGCAGACGTGTCGCGGCGTATACCCCGCCCGCCGTCAGCACGAGCGACGAGAACGTTACGGGGTACCACAGCGCGCCGGGGCGCACGCGGCCGTGCTTCAGCAGCTCCAGCCCGTATACCGCGCCGCACAGCGCCAGCGTCACTCCGCCGAACACCGCCGCGAGCCGCAGCGTCTCCCGCCGCAGGCCGAAGGCCACGGCCAGCAGTGCCGCCGTCATGGCCAGCTTGCCAGCCCAGCCCGCCAGAACTCCGCACCCCGGCAGATACACCGCCACGGCGTAGGCTGCGCCGAGCGCCGCAGCCGCCGCGATGCGCCGGGGC
>DQIA01000010.1:641-2956 GCA_003525905.1 Clostridiales bacterium | reverse complement strand
CCAGCCGGTTCGGCAGCAGGGCCGTCAGCCCGGCGGCGCGCAGCACGGCGGCGCGCAGCACGGCGAGCATCGACGAGAAAAAGACGATGAGTCCGCTGACCTGCAGCAGGGCGGCGCAGCTTCCCTGCACGGCTTCCGGCAGCAGGGAAGAAAGAACGGGCTTCTCCCGGCGCACCGTCCGCAGGGCAGCCGGAGGAGTAGAGCCGGGTAGGAGAAGGCCCGTCATCAGGGCGGCAAGCGCATGCAGGCCGTAGAGGATCAGCCCACGGCGCACGTCTCCGAGCACGGCAGTTCCGATGAGTCCGGCAAAAAAGCCCGGCCCGGAATTGTTGCAGAAGCACAGGGCGCGCTCGGCTTCTGCCTTTGAAAGTGCACCGGCGCGGTACAGCTCCGTCACGGCGGCCGCCCCGGCTGGATAGCCGCCGAGCAGGCCGGTCAGCAGGGCCGGCAGGCACGCGGCGCGGACGCCGAACAGGGCACGGAACAGACGGTCCGCCCGCCGCCCCGGCGTGGGCAGCGGAAGGGCAGTCAGCATGCGGGAGACGACGAAAAACGGCAGCAGCGCGGGAATGACGCGCGCTGCGCAGGCTCGAAGGCCCTGCAGCGCGCCGGACGCGGCGGCCTGCGGCGCGAGCAGAAGCCCGGCGGCCGCCAGAAGCAGCACAAGCAGCACAGAAGATCACCTCACCGGAATATATTGCAGGAGCCGGAAAGGAATGCGGAAAGCGAGCATAGAATGTCTCCGGGTGATCGAATGAAACGGGGAAAAAATCTGGCGCAGCGCCTGGCGCTGCCGCAGGAGGTCGTGTCACAGGGGCCGCTGGCCGAGCTGCACGGCAATACGAGCGTCTGCATCGAAAATCACGGAGGCATTCTGGAATACACGGACACCCGCGTCTGTATCGCGGTGCAGCGCGGTACGCTGACCGTCAGCGGCTGCGGGCTGCGCATCCTGCGCATGACGCAGCGGCGCGTGGAGATCGGCGGGACGATCCGCTGCGTAGAGGTGTCCTGAGATGAGCCGGCTGATCCGCTATCTGCGCGGGAGCGTTCGCTTCCGCCTGACCGGCGCCGCGCCGGAGCAGTGTCTGAACGCCCTTGCGGCTGCGCGGCTGGAATTCTGGGACATCGAGCGCGAGGATGCGCTAAACCTGTCGCTCTGTGTTCCTGCGCGTGAGGCAGAGCGCCTGCAGGGGCTGGCGCTGCGCTGCCTGTGCACGGCGGAGGTGACGGAGCGCTCCGGCCTGCGGGCGCAGTTCGGCGGTCTTCTGCGGCGGCCCGTCCTGCTGCTGGGGCTGCTGGCGGCGGCCGCGGCAACGTTCGTGCTGCAGGAATTCGTCTGGACGATCGAGGTCGAGGGAAATGACAGGCTCCCGGCCGGGCAGATCGTGCAGGCGCTCGAGGAGCTCGGCATCGCGCCGGGAACATGGGGCCCGTCCATCGATTCGCCCGAGACACGCAACCGGATGCTGCTGCGCATGCCGGAGCTGGCATGGCTCGCCGTGAACCGCTCCGGCGGGCGGGTGCAGGTGCTCGTGACGGAGCGGCAGCAGCCGCCGGACACGCGCGCTCCCTACGCCGTGGCCAATGTGGTGGCCGCGCGGGACGGCGTGCTCACGGAGGTCTCCGTAACGGAGGGCATGCGGCTGTGCGCCGTCGGCGATACCGTCCGGCAGGGGCAGCTGCTCGTCTCCGGATATGAGGACTACGGCCTGTTCATCCGCCCGGTGTGCGCCTCGGCCGAGATCTATGCCAGGACGTGGCATACGGGGACCGTCGTCACGCCCGCGGAGCGGCTGGAAAAGCGCTATACCGGCCGGGAGTGGAAGCAGGTCACGCTCATCGTCGGGAAAAAAAGAATAAAATTATGGGGAAACAGTAGCATTTCCCAGCAGGATTGTGATAAAATGATCGTGGAAAAGGCTGTCCGGACCTCCGGCTATGCGTATCCGCTGCGGCTGGAGACGGCGATCCTGCGGGAATATGTGCTGGAGCCTGCCCCCGCGCCGCAGGTGCAGACGGAAAAGCTGCTGCAGGAGGCGTGGCGGCGCGCCGTGCAGGCGCAGATGCTCGCGGGCAGGATCGATGCCACACAGGAGAGCCTGCTGATGCAGGGCGGCCTGTGCATCCTGCAGGCGCAGAGCGACTGCACGGAGCTGATTTCCCGCACGCTGCCGCTGGAGGCGGCGGACTGACAAAGGAGAATCCCCATGAGCGAACAAATCATCAATGCCGAACGCATCGAACAGATCATCAATGTGTTCGGCTCGTTTGACGAAAACATCAAGCGCATCGAGCAGACCTACGGTGTGAAG
>DQIA01000010.1:203-592 GCA_003525905.1 Clostridiales bacterium | reverse complement strand
TCGAGCAGACCTACGGTGTGAAGATCACGAACCGCGGCACGGAGCTGAAGATCTCGGGCGAGGACGAGGCGGCGGACCGCGCAGGCCGTGCCATCGAGGGCCTGCTCCTGCTGGCCGCAAAGGGCGAGACGATCGACGAGCAGAAGGTGCGCTATCTGATCGACCTTGTTTCCAGCGGGAACGAGGACAAGATCGGCGAAATGGCGAAGGACGTCGTCTGCATCACAGCAAAGGGCCGGCCCGTCAAGGCCAAGACGCTCGGCCAGCAGCGCTATATGAAGGCCATTTTGAAAAATACCATCACGATCGGCGTCGGTCCGGCTGGTACCGGCAAGACATACCTCGCCGTGGCGGCTGCCGTGGCGGCCTTCCGCGAGAAGGCGGTCAAG
>DQIA01000010.1:0-131 GCA_003525905.1 Clostridiales bacterium | reverse complement strand
CCGCGAGAAGGCGGTCAACCGCATCATCCTGACGCGCCCCGCCGTAGAGGCGGGCGAACGGCTCGGGTTCCTGCCCGGCGACCTGCAGAACAAGGTCGATCCGTATCTCCGTCCGCTGTATGACGCACTTT
>DQIA01000118.1:248-73247 GCA_003525905.1 Clostridiales bacterium | reverse complement strand
TTTAATCAGGAATCAGTATTACTGGTGCCCCGCAAGGGACCCGTTTTGGCGTGTTTTCCAGCCTGTTTATGTGCCCGCAGGGGCGACCATGGCAGCGAAGCTGTCAAGGCCCGTATACCGCGAGACGTAATAGCGGCTCACAAGGAAGGGATCGTCCGCCGTATTGTACTGCCCGCCTACCATTTTCAGGCCGAAGTTGTAGTAGCGCTCTGCAACCTCGAGCGTCAGGTTGCTGTAGCGGCCCGTCGGATAGCACAGCACCGAGGGCTGGCGGCCCGTCACGCGCGTCAGGATACGCTGCGACTCGCCAAGCTCCCGGATGAGCGTCTCCTCGTCCATGGCATCCATATTCGCATGAGTCAGGCCGTGGCTCTGGATGGAAACGAGGCCGGAATCCGCCATCTCGCGCACCTGCTCCTCCGTCATTTTGTGCTGCATGCCCATGGCATCGGCGATCATGAACACCGTCGCTTTGACATTGTATTTCCGCAGCAGCGGCAGAAGCTCTGTGTAGTTGTCGTCATAGCCGTCGTCAAACGTCAGGATGACAGGCTTCTCGTACTGCTCCAGCTCCGCCAGATCGGAGAACCAGATCGGCTCATAGCCGTTGTCCACCAGATACCGAAGCTGCTCCTCCATGGACGACGGGCTGACAAACAGCTCATCGATGCCCCACATATTGTCGCTGACAGCATGGTACATCAGCACCGGCACGTTCACGCTCTGCTCGATGGAAAAGCGCGCCGCACCGGGCGTCAGATAGCGAAGTCCGGTCTCGTCGTCGACATATTCCGCGCAGCGATTCTCCTCCGAGACGGCGGACAGCACATAATAGTCCATCCCGCCGTTTTGAAGCGGCTCCGCCTCCGGCAGGGGAAGCCCCGCCTGCTGCAGCGCGTCTGCCGAAACGTATTCCGTTCCGTCCGAAACGGCCGTGACAAGCTCCGTCCCGTTGAGGACCAGCGTCTCGCCCGCCTCCATGGGCGGCTCCGTCGGCGCTTCGGTCGGCGGCTCCGTCGGGCGCTCTGTTGCGGGCTCCGTGGGCGCCGCCGTCTCCGGCTGCGTGGCCTGCAGGCTCTCCACGCCGCGCGGCGCGGTGTGCAGCATATAGCCAACAACCGCCGCGACAGCGATCGTCAGAACGACTGCCAAAACGATCCACCACTTTTTCATTCGTTTCCCTCCCCGCTCTGGCGGCTGTAGTGCTCTCCAAACGCGCATTCGTTGGAAAAGTGCTCACAATTGTTCGTCCGATAGTCATAGCCGCTGCGGCCGACGGCAGAAAGCGCGGCTGCAACGATCTCATCCGGCGCGCGCAGCAGCTTTCGCTCCGCGCGGCCATAGATACGAAGTTCCGGCAGGCCGCCGCGCAGGAATTCCTCCATGCCGGTGCGGCGCACCCGCACGGCCGCAGCATCCTGCTCATTCGGCGAGCCGTCAAAATGGACGATCTCACCGTTTCCGATGTAAATGCCATGGTGGTAATACCCGCTGCGCCGCACACGCACCTGCGCACCGGGCGTCAGCTCGCCGAAGTCCCAGTGTTCCGGCAGGTCTGCCAGCCGTTTACGCCGGAGCATGGAGCAGCTCCTCGATGACGGCGACCACATCGCCAACGGTGTGCAGCTCCGGCAGGCGTTCCGTCGGGAAGCGGATGGAAAATTCGTCCTCGATGCCGATCATGAGCATCAGCATCGTGATGCTGTTCAGGCCGAGGTCCTCCTGCAGGCGGGTCTGCGCCGTCACATGGCCGAGATCTGCCTCCGAGCCCTCCAGCGCCGTCTGCGCAACACGGATCAGGCGTTCAAGCGTCATGATTTCTCTCTCCTTTTTGCTGCTCCCGCTGCCGCCGGAGCGTTGTTTCCCGGAAGCGGCGGTGGAATTCAGCCGCGCGCGTCCGATATTTCGGTTTCATCTCCAGATAAAGCTCCTCCTGCAGGCGCTCCATGGCCTCCTGCAGGCACTGCGTCGCCTCCTGCACGCCCGCGGCGTTCGGCCGCTGCGTCAGCACGATGGGCGCGCCGAACTGGAGCTGCAGCCGCTGGAACGGCTGATAATTCCCCGCGCTGTAGACGGGGATGACCGGCACCCCGGCCTGCAGGGCCAGCAGCGCCGCGCCCTGCTTGAACGGCAGGAGCGTTTCCGTCGGGTTGAGCGCCCCCTCCGGGAAGATGGCGACGCACCGGCCCGCACGCAGGCGGCGCAGCGCCTCATGGAAGAAGCTCAGGTCCGCGCCCGCGGCCCGGTCGACCGGGATGCAGCGCAGCGAGCGCATGGCAAGGCTGCGCACCCCCGTGAACATCTCACCCGCCGCCACGACGGAAATGCGTCTGCGGCGGCACAGCAGGCACAGCATCGGGGCATCCATCCACCAGCTGTGATTCAGCACGAACAGCGCCGGACCGGGGTCCGTGCGCACTTGCTCCGCGCCGGGCGAAAAATGGAGCTTCGGCAGCCAGACAAGGCGCATGCCGAGGCCGCCCATGAAATTTGCAAAATCTGCGGCGATATCCCACAGCCGCTGCAGCAGTTTCCGCATGGCTCACGCCTCCTGCGCCATGCCGCGCAGCTCGATGACCTTGTCACGCAGGATGGCCGTCAGGCGGTCCAGCTCCGCCGCGTCCGGGTTTGCCGTGCTGCACAGCTCCGAAAGGCGGATCGGCTCGCCGATGACGACGTCCGTGCGCTTGCCGAAGCCATAGTTCACGGAGTGCCACATGGGGATGATGGGCACATCGGTCTGCAGGGCGAGCAAAGCCGCCGTGCTGCGGAATTCCAGAATTTCTCCCGTCGTGGAGAAGCGCCCCTCCGGGAAGATGAGCAGCAGCTGCCCGCGCCGGAGCGCCTCGACCGACTCGCAGAAAAAGTCCATGCCGAACGAGAAGCGATCGACCTTGATGGCACCGAGCATCCGCAGGCACCAGTTCAGGAAGCGGTTGCACTCATAAAACGTCTTACCGACGAGGCAGCGGACATAACGGAAATAGAACAGATACAGCACCAGAAGAAAGTCCATCTGGTTCTTATGGTTCGTGATGATAATTGCCGGGCCGCGTGTAAAGGCCGGGAGGCACTTCTTGCCCTCGTAGCGGATGCGCGGCCGGAAATACAGGCCGACGTTCCAGCCGCACAGCAGCTTGTTGATCCAGCGGAACAGCAGCTTCATTCGACCGCCTCCCGCTCCGCCTGCACTGCGGCGGCAAAATCCCGCGCCGTGAACAGCGGGTGCTCGGCATCCATCGTCAGGCTGATGCCGTAGCGCTCCGAAACGGCGGAAAAAATATTATAGTAGGTCAGGCTGTCCACGCCGAGCTCCTGCAGGAGCTGCGTGTCCGGGCCGACGGTCTGCCCCGTCACGGAGCCGAGAAGCTCACACAGCTCCTGCACGAGCGCGCGGCTGCTCTCGTCCTCCAGCCGGGTCAGCTCCTCCGGCTCCGGCCGGTGCGCCGGGGTCAGGAAGATCGAGCCGTCCGCCAGTTTTTTGCGCAGCTCTGCGCGGCGGGGCTTGCCGAAGCTGATGGGCAGCTCCTGCTCCGTCAGGAAAATACGCGCCGGGCGCATCGTCAGCGGCAGGCGGGCGACCGCCTCATAGGCCGCAGCGGAGGCTCTGGCTCTTGCATAGTCGTCCGCAGCCGTCTGCACGATCAGCACGGGGCGCTCATCGCCCTCCAGCTCCATGCCGAGCACACAACTGGCCGTCCCGGCCTGCAGGGCAAGGCGCTGCTCGATCAGATCCGGACTGAGATTTTCACCGTTTGCACCGATGATCAGGTCGCCCTGCCGGGCCTCCATATACCACCGGCCGCCCTCGGCGCGGAAGACGTCCCGCGTGCGGAACCATGCCTCCGGATCGCGCGGCACGCGCACACCGTTTTCAAGCATGGCCGTGTATAGAAGCGGAGAGCGCAGCTCCAGCACGCCGTCTTCCGCAATGCGCCAGCCGCCGGAGAGCGCCTGCAGAGGCAGACCGACGCCGCCGGACAGCCGCCATTTGGCCCGCCGCGACAGCTCGACGGACAGGATGCCCGTCTCCGTCATGCCGTAGCCGTTGTGCATGCCGTAGCCGAGGCCGTTCATCAGCTCGGCCGCCTGCGGCTGCAGGAAGCCTCCGCCGCTGATGCAGAACATTGGCTCCGTGCCGAGCGCCTGTTCCCGCACACGGCGGAACAGCACGCGCCGCGCCAGCCTTGCGCCGAGCCGCGGGAAGACGGACTGCAGCCCGTTGGAGAAGCGCACGGCGCGCAGGAGCTTTTCCTTCTGCCCCTGCCGCTCTGCCTCGCGCAGGAGCTGGCGGGCCGTCTGCTCCCACACGGCGGGCACAGCAAAAAAGTGCGTCACGCGGCCGACCTTGCAGGCATACTGGATGCTGCGGCTGTCGTAGCGCTCGAGAAACACGAACGTCACGCCGAAGAAAATGAACCACAAGAGCGAGGCCATCAGGCCGAAAATATGATAGAACGGCAAAAATGCCAGCATCCGCAGCTCGCGCGCCAGCCGGTCGTGCTTGACCTCCGGGCACTTGCGCACGATGCTCTCAGACTGCAGCAGCTGCGCCGTGATGGCAGCGCCGTCATAGAGCACGAGCTTCGGCGTGCCGGTCGTGCCGGAGGTCATCAGGGCGATCTCATCGGCCCAGACGGGCGTGAATCCCGCCGCATCACCGGCCGCGGACAGATCGATACAGCCCGCGCGCGGCCGGTCCGTCAGAACGCCCGCCGCCAGCTGCTCGACCGGGGCCAGCGTCGCGTCGTCCAGCCGCAGGTTCAGCAGCAGAGGCCGAAAGCCCGCCATCAGCGTGCCAAAAAACGCCGCGACCCACAGGGGAGAATTTTCCATGCGGATCGCCAGAAACGCGCCCTCCTGCCCGGCAAAGTGCGCATGCAGCACACGCGCCAAGCGGTTCGTCAGAGCCGTCAGCTCCGCATAGCTCATGCGCTGCGTCTGCCCGGCCGTAAACTGCAGAGAAAAGGGCGTGTCCGTGAATTCCGTCGAAAAAATGCGGAAAATATCCTCGAACCGGTGCCCGGAAGCCTCCAGCTCCCGCAGCTCCCGTTTCCAAAAAACCATGCTGTTCTGTCTCCTCACTACCGGCGCAGGCCCATGCTGCCCCGCCGGGGTTATATAAGGGTATCATACCATACCCGCCCGCGCGCGTCAACCAACGCGGCGTTTTCCGGCGGAAAAATCCCGTTTCCGCGCCGCCGTCCTTGACAATGGCCGGGCCCGGAAATATAATAAATTGATATAATGTATGGAGGTACCCGAATGGAAAAGAAAAAGGGGCATCCCCTTGCCAGGCTGTTCTTCGGTGTGTTTTTCCTGCTGCTGAGTGCCGTCGTGCTGCTGGTCAACCTGTTCCGGATGCCAGGCGGCTATGACTGGGCGCTCGGGCTGCTGGATCTCCTGACATTTCTGGGCGGGCTTCTGCTGCTGTGCTTCCACGCATGACGAAGCAGCGCAGACCGACCACAGAGGGGGAAAGAAATGGAGATCGCAGTTTTGATCCCGGCGTATCAGCCGGATAGCGTTCTGATCTCGCTGGTGCAGGCCCTGCACCGGGAGAACTTCCGGCTGATCGTCACGGACGACGGCAGCGGCCCTGCCTATGCGGATATTTTTTCCGCGCTGCTGCCCTATGCCGAGGTCCTGACCTGCCCTGAGAACAGGGGCAAGGGCCGCGCACTGAAATGCGCCCTGCGCCATCTGGCTGCGGACCCGCAGGGCTGCCGCGCATTCATCACCGCAGATGCCGACGGCCAGCACACTGTGGCGGACATCCTGCGCGTGCGTGAGGCACTGCTGTCCGGCAGCCGCTTCGTGCTCACCACCCGGACGCTGCACGGGAAAAGCGTCCCGCTCCGCTCGCGCGTGGGCAACGACCTGTCGCGCTTCTTCTTTTCGCTGGCGGCAGGCTGCTTTCTGAAGGACAACCAGTCCGGCCTGCGCGGCTTTTCCACGGACTGCCTTCCGTGGCTCACGGAGATCGGCGGAGAGAAATATGATTATGAAATGAACGTGCTGCTCTACGCCGCGCGGCAGGAGCTGTCCATCACGCAGCTGCCCATCGAGACGGTCTATCTCGACGGCAACCAGAGCTCACACTTTGACCCACTGCGCGATACGCTGCGCATTTATCGCCGTATGCTGGATACGGCGCGCGGCTCCGTTCTGGCGTGGCTGCTGCATGTAGCTGCTATCCTGCTGCTGTCGCTGACGCTCGGGTGGCATTTCTTCCTGTTTTCCATCCCGCTGTGTGGTGCGGGCAGCGCGGCGCTGAGCTACTGCTTCAACCGTTTTCTGGTCTTCCGCCGCGTGCGTTATGCCTGTGGGCCGCGCATGCTGTTCGGCGCGGCCGTGCGCACGTCGCTGCGGCTGCTGTTCTGCTGCATCCTGCACCCGCTCGGCCTGCCGCTGTTTGCCGCATGGCTCATCGGCTCTGTACTCACCGTTCCGCTGGAATATGCCTACGTCCGCCTGACGGGCCCGTGGTGGTCAAGCTATGCGCTGCGCCGTTCTTGACATCCGGACCGTCTCCGCAGCGGAGCTTGCCCGGTGGGAAGCCGCAGCAGAGCCGGAGCGCCGCGCCCGCTGGCAGCAGTTCCGCCGACCCGATGACCGCGCCCGCAGCATCTGCGCCGACCATCTGGCGCGCACGCTGCTCCGTGAGGCCGGTGCAGAGGAACCCGCGATCCGGACCGGGACGAACGGCAAGCCCTATGTGCCAGACGGCCCGGCCTTCAACTGCAGCCACTCCGGGAACTTCGTGTGCTGCGCCGTGCACGGCGGCCCTGTCGGCATCGATCTTGAGGCGCGGCGGCCCGTCCGCGCCGCGCTGGCTGCGCGCATCTGCACGCCGGAGGAGCTGGTTTTCACCGTGCCGGGCGGCCGGTTCGACTCGCTGCGCTTCCTGCAGCTCTGGACCGCGAAGGAGGCATGGGTCAAATACACCGGCGAAGGCCTCGGCGTCGATTTCCGCACGCTGCCCGCCGCAGCAGCAGACGGCTTGCACGAAACGCTGTTCGGCCGCCGCCTCGAGCAGACCGTCACGGAGGACTATGTCCTCTCCGTCGTATACGATGCAATATGAGTCTAAAAACGGACAGCCGTCTGCGGAAATGCAGCCGGCTGCCTGTAATTTTCATTTCTCCATTCGCAGTTCCTGCCGGTCGGGCAGGAACTCGCGCTGGCGGCGGAACATTGCGAGGCGCAGGACGATGGTATCGTCTCCCCGCTGGGCCTGCTCGATATACTGCCGGATGTCACGGATGGACATTCCGGCCTTTTTCATGCAGCAGGTGATCTGCAGCCACTCCAGATCGGTGTCCTGAAACATGCGGATGCCGCCCGGCAACCGCTCCACAAACGGCAGCAGCCCCTCCTTGTCATAAAATCGCAGTGTCGAAGCGGGCACATCCAGCCGCAAAGCGCTGTCTCTGATTTTTATATGCTCACTCTTGCTATCTCGAACGTATGTGCTATAATAGTCCCATCAGGAGGTGGGGCTGATGTATTTTATCTACGGCGAGGCCGAGCTGGCGTATCTGCGCCGGAAGGACAAGCGGCTGGCTGCGGTCATCGACCGTATTGGGCCGGTGGAGCGCACGGCGGACCCTGATCTGTTTTCCGCCGTCGTGCACCACATCATCGGCCAGCAGATCTCCATGAAGGCGCAGGCCACGATCTGGCAGCGCATGCAGGACACGCTCGGCTCTGTCAGCGCCGAAACGATCCTTGCCGCCGGTGTACCCGCGCTGCAGGCCCTTGGCATGACGTTCCGCAAGGCGGAATATCTCACGGACCTTGCCGGGCGAATTGTGGATGGCTCGTTCAATCTGGAGGCCGTCCGCAGCATGGACGATGCGGAGGCCATCCGTGCGCTGAGCAGCCTGCGCGGCATCGGCGTCTGGACGGCAGAAATGATCCTGCTGTTCTGCCTGCAGCGGCCGGATATTTTCAGCTATGACGACCTTGCGATCCGGCGCGGTCTGCGCATGGTCTATCGCCATCGCCGCATCGACCGGGCGCTGTTTGAAAAATACCGCCGCCGCTTCCATCCCTACGGCAGCGTGGCGAGCCTGTATCTGTGGGCCGTCTCCGGCGGCGCGATCCCGGAGCTGACGGACCCCGCGCCGAAGAGCGCGAACGGAGGAAAATAACATGATCTTTACCGCAAGCTGCGCCTCCCCGCTGGGCGGCATCGTGCTCGCGGCGGATGAGATTGGGCTGACCGGTCTGTGGTTCACGGGCGCAAAATACTTCGGCGCGGGGCTCCCCGCTTCGGCCGCAGAGGCGGACACTCCCATTCTGGCAGAGGCCCGGCGCTGGCTGGAAGGCTACTTCACCGGGCAGCGCCCTGCAGCTCTGCCGCCGCTCCACCCGAGCGGTTCGCCGTTCCGCCGCGCGGTATGGGACATTCTGCTGACGATCCCCTATGGCGAAACGACGACCTATGGCGCAATCGCGCAGCAGCTGGCCGCGCAGCGCGGGCTCGCGCACCTGTCCGCGCAGGCTGTCGGCGGGGCGGTCGGGCACAACCCGATCTCGATCCTCATTCCCTGCCACCGGGTCATCGGCGCGGATGGCAGCCTGACCGGCTACGCCGGAGGCGTGGAAAAAAAGCGCGCGCTCCTGGAATTGGAGCACGCGAAAATTTGATTTTATTTTGGGGCTGCCGTCAGGAGAGGCTTCATGCTGTGCCTATGGACAATGGACTAAAGTGATATTCCGGGCTTTGCCCGGTGTGATATTTTCCTTTTCGGAAAGTGATATAAAAGCCGCATGGCTTTTGTGATATTATATTCGCCGGTCAAACTGCCGCAGGCAATATCACGATGCGAAGCATAATATCACTGTCCAAAGGACAATATCGCTCGCCGTCAGGCGAATATAACAGAGGCGCACTTCCTTTCGGAGTGCGCCTCTCCGGCAGCCCCATTTTTACTCCTCGCGGAGGTCGTAGAAGATCACGCTGTCGCCGAGCGCCTCCGTCAGACGGCTTGCCATGGTCTGCACGCCGTCGTCACTGGTCATCGACGTGTGGTAAGCGCCATAGATCCCCATGACAGAACCGCCGCCCAGCGCACGATATTCCCGCAGCAGGTTCTGCGTCATGGCGTTCTCACGGAATTCTCCGTCCTGCGTGCGGTAAAATTCCAGCCCCTGATCGATGTTCTCGCTGGCAAGGCGGTATTCCTCCGTATCGCGCTTTCCCTCGCTGCGCAGCAGCCTCAGATAGCGGTAGCCGGTCGAATTATACTGGTGGCCGACGTCCGTCCCGTGGAAAACGGTCTCGGGGCAGGCCTCCTTGATGCCGCGATAAAAGTCCAGCACATTCTGGTGATAGGACGCGCTGCCCTTCCAGTCGGTATAGACCTCCCTGAGAATTCTGTCATTATCTGCCTGCATCCAGCGGTTCAGGTACTGGGCCGTATAATACGGCAGCTCGACAAACAGATCGCGCATGCCGTCCTCATAATAGCCCTTCCAGAGCGCAAGCTCCCGCTGCAGCAGCTCGTCGTTCGCATGGAATTCGCCGTAGAGATACAGCCGGTCCTGCCGCGCAGCCGTGCACCCGGAGGCGAGCAGTACGGCAGCGATCAGCAGCAGGGCGAGCCAACGTTTCATGGGCTTCCCTCCGATCAGGCGCAGCGGATATGGACATCACCGCTCACGCTGTCAAATTCATAGGCAGGGCCGCCCTGCCCGTAAACGAACTCATCCCTGTGCAGGCTGCCCGCAAAGCCGTCGACTGTCAGATCGCCGCTCACGCTGTCCAGCGTAGCCGAGAAGCCACCGTTTTCCGGGAGCGTCAGCATCACACCGCCGCTGACCGTGTCACAGCTGATGTCCTGCGGCAGGATAGAGGTCGTCAGGTGCAGCGCGCCGCTCGTGGTGTCAAAGTCGATCGTTTCAAACGCGCCGTCCAGCGTGAGCGAGCCGGACGTCGTGTCGGCCGAAAGCTCACCGACTGCAGCATCCGTCACCGTCAGATCACCGCTCGTGCTGTCGAAGTCCAGGTTCTCATAGCTGCCTCCCATCAGGGTCACGCTGCCGGAGACGCTGTCCAGTTCCAGCTCACGGAGCGTCAGTGCCGGGAGTGAAGCCGTGGCTGCGCTGAGGTCGAGGCTGAGCTTCTGCAGCTTTGCCGCCCGGCTGGCCGGGATGCCGACGGTCAGCTGCTTGGCTCGCGTCGGGATCGTCAGGCCGCTTTTCTGCGAATAAACCGTTAATTTCCCGTCCTTCAGCTTCCAGCGCATACGGGCATCACTGCTCTCGGGCTGCGGCTCTTCGCGGAGCGTCACGGCGTCGCCGTCCGTCAGCTCCACTGTCACGCTGCCGGAGAGCCAGCTGACGTCCAGCTCACGCACCTCGCCCGAAACGGAGGCCTCGCCGACGGTATAGCCCTCGTCGCTGCCGTGGTCGTCGATCCAGTGGAGAGACAGGTCCCCAATCTTCCAGTCCAGCACTCTGGGGAGCGCCAGCAGACTGACCAGCATGCTGGCCAGCACCAGCGCAATCGTGCCGCAGATACAGATCTTTACAATAGCTTTTGCTTTCATCTTATACACCCTCCACCAGAGTCCGCACGCTGCTCAGCACGCCGCCGAGCGCCGCGCCTATCGGAAACACGAGCCAGGTCACGATCCACTTGCCCGTTGCAGCCGTTAGGACGGCATAGAGCACGCAGATGCACAGCCGCAGCAGGCCGTCCACGAGCCGCCAGCCCGCGCGGCGGCCGCGCGCCAGCAGGATCACGCTTTCGGCCACATGCAGCAACGCCGCTGCAAGCGGGAACACCGCCCAGGCATAGCCCCACGAGCCATACCAGCCGATGGCCACAGCCAGCAGGGCCGAGCACGGCCACACAATGGCGCAGGCGATACGCATGCCGCGGGAATGCGGCTCCTTTTCCGGCGCTTCGGCCTTTGGCTGCGCTTCCCGTACAGGCTCGGCCTGCGCAGCGCGCGGCAGGCTGGAAAGCAGCTCCTCCACATCGCCGACGCTCTCGAGCGCGCTGGCATAGGCCTCCTGCTCCGATTTTCCCCCGGCAAGCAGATCGTCATACCGCTGCAGGGTATTGCTCAGGATCTCATCGCGCAGATCGCGCGCCTGCTGCGTGTCCGGTGCGCCCGCAAAGCGGCGCAGCACCTCCTGCCTTAATTGTTCTCTCATGACTCTTCCTCCATGGCGATCAGCCGATCAATGATCTCTTTTGTGGCCTCCCAGACGCTGACCTGCTCCTGGTAGGCCATGCGTCCGGCCGGGGTGATGCGATAATAGCGCCGCCGGGCGCCCGTAGCCTCGCTGCCCCAATAGGACATGATCTGCCCGGTCTCCTCCAACCGCTTGAACGCGGTGTAGAGCGTGGCCTCCTTCAGCTCGTAGCGCCCGCCGGACAGCTCCCGGACCGTTTTATTGATCTCGTAGCCGTAGCTGTCGCGCTGCATCAGGCGCGCCAGAATGATGGTCTCCGTATGGCCGCGGATCAGGTCTCCCGCAATATACAAGGGACTCCAGCCTCCTTCCCGCTGCCGCATCCGGCAGCCTTTGTGAGTCTACTATAGCACAAGATACTTCGCCTGTCAAGGTATCTTTTTCTATAATATAGCTTCAAACGCAAAAAGGCCGCCGCAGAGAACGCATCTCTGCGGCGGAAAAATGCCGTATTCAGTTCCGCAGCCTCTTCTCCAGACGCTGCAGCATACCGCCGATAATGGCGTCATAGCGGTCCGTATCCACGGCCACGGCGGCGCGCATGTCGGCATGTTCCGACGGATGCAGCACGGTCTGGCCGCTGCGCTCCGGCGGAGCCAGCTCCACGGTGATCTCACCGGTCTGCCACGTCATCAGCCGGTCGTCCAGCAGTGTGGAGATGGCGACGGCATCGTGCATGGCCTCGCCGCTGCGGAAGCGGATGAGCGCCTCCATGATCTCCCGAAAGCCGCCCCGCTGCGCCGGGATATAGCGCTCGAACACATCCGGCCGGATGGGGCAGCCGAGCGTGATGCTCAGGCCGACCATATCGATGGGAATGCCGCTCTCAAAGACGAGCTTCGTGGCGGCCGGGTCGTGGCCCGCGTTCGCCTCGACATAGGGCGTGATGTTGCCGCGGCCGATGCTGCCGCCCATCATCACGATCTTTTTGATCCAGTGCGGCAGGTCCGGATGCTTCTGCAGGGCCAGCGCGATATTCGTCAGCGGCGCGACCGTCACGAGGACGAGCTCGCCCTGCGCGGCCTTTGCGATCTCATAGAGCTTGTCCCACGCGGGCAGATCGTCCGGCGTCCTGTCGGACTGCAGCAGAACGAGATTGCCCACGCCGTTGGAACCGTGGCACTTCGCCGCAGGCGCGCCGAACTCCGCCTCGAGATAGCGGTCCGCGCCCCGGGCCACCGGGACATCCGTCCGGAACAGGGATAGGATATTCAGCGCGTTTTGCGTCGTCACATCCGTGTGATTGTTGCCGCCCATGGTGGTCACGGCGCGCAGGTCCAGGCGGTCTGAATAGGCGCAGGCCAGCGCAAGGCAGAAAAAGTCGTCGATTCCGGGGTCGGTATCGATGACGATGGGAATGCGTTCCATACTGTCTCCCTTTCAAAAATCACGCGGGGTCCGGATGACCGAACCCCGCTTAGAATTTATTTTGCTTCTCAGCCGACGGGCTGGTTGGCATCCTCGATGATGCGGACGAACTTCTCCGGCACGAGAGATGCGCCGCCGATCAGGCCGCCGTCAATATCCGGCTGGGCCAGCAGCTCAAAGGCGTTCTTTTCGTTCATGGAGCCGCCGTAGAGGATGGTCATCGCGCGGGCATTCTTCGAGCCGAAGCGCTTGCGGATGATGGTGCGGATGTGCTGGCAGACCTCCTCGGCCTGCTCCGGCGTTGCGGTCTCGCCGGTGCCGATGGCCCAGATGGGCTCATAGGCGATGACGATGCGGCGGATCTTCTCCTCCGGCACACCGGCCAGCGCCAGCTTGATCTGCATGGTGATCCATTCCTCCGTCACGCCGGATTCCCGCTGTGCAAGCGTCTCGCCGCAGCAGACGATCGGGATCAGGCCCGCATCCAGCGCCGTATGAAGCTTTGCATTCACGTCCGCATCCGTCTCGCCCATGGCGCGGCGCTCGGAGTGACCGAGGATGACATATTTGCACCCTGCATCAACGAGCATATCCGCGGCGATCTCGCCGGTATAGGCACCGGAGGTATGCGCATTGCAGTTCTCTGCACCGATGGCCACGCGTGTCTCGCGCATGGCGCGGACTGCGGCCGGGATGCACACAGCCGGGACGCACAGCGCGATATCACACCAGCGGCCCTTCGGCAGCAGGCCCTTCAGCTCGGTCATGAACGCCTTCGTCTGCGTCGGCGTTTTATTCATCTTCCAGTTGCCGGCGATGAGCGTCTTGCGATATTTTCTGTTCATTCCGCGCTCCCGCTCAGCGATCCTGCAGGCAGGCGATGCCCGGCAGCTCGAGGCCCTCAAGGAACTCCAGAGAAGCGCCGCCGCCCGTGGAGATGTGCGTGATCTGATCGGCAAAGCCGAGCTGCTCGCAGGCAGCCGCGGAGTCGCCGCCGCCGACGATGGTCACGGCATCGGAATCGGCCAGAGCCTGTGCCACGGCGATGGTGCCCTGTGCAAGCGTCGGATTCTCAAACACGCCCATCGGGCCGTTCCAGACGACGGTCTTGGCGCTCTTGACGGCGCCCGCAAAGAGCTTGCGGGTCTCTTCGCCGATGTCAAGGCCTTCCATGTCGTCGGGAATGGCATTCGCGGCAACGGTCTTCACGGCGATGTCCGCGTCGATCGGGTTCGGGAAGTCCGCAGCGACGACGGTGTCGACCGGCAGCAGCAGCTTAACGCCCTTGGCCTCGGCCTTGGCCATCATGTCGCGGCAGTAGTCGATCTTCTCGTTGTCGAGCAGAGACTTGCCGACGGAGTAGCCCTTCGCGGCAAGGAAGGTGTAGGCCATGCCGCCGCCGATGATGAGGGTGTCGACCTTCTCGAGGAGGTTGTTGATGACGTTCAGCTTATCGGAGACCTTCGCACCGCCGAGGATGGCAACAAACGGACGGGTCGGATCGGCCAGAGCCTTGCCCATGATGGACACTTCCTTCTCCACGAGGAAGCCGCAGACAGCGGGCAGATAGTCCGCCACGCCGGCCGTGGAGGAATGGGCGCGGTGCGCCGTGCCGAATGCATCGTTCACAAAGATCTCCGCCAGAGAAGCCAGCTCCTTGGACAGCTCGGGATCGTTCTTCGTCTCGTCCTTCATGAAGCGGACGTTCTCCAGCAGCATCACGTCGCCGTCCTTCAGGGCAGCGGCCTTGGCCTTGGCATCCTCACCGACGACGTCCTTGGCCATCACGACGGGCTTGCCGAGCAGCTCGCTCAGGCGGTCCGCAACGACCTGCAGGGACAGCTCGGGCTTCCACTCGCCCTTCGGCTTGCCCATATGGGAGCAGAGGATGACGCGGGCGCCGTGGTTGACAAGGTACTCAATGGTCGGCATGGCAGCGACGATGCGCTTGTCGCTCGTGATCTTGCCTTCCTTGGTTGGGACGTTGAAATCGCAGCGGCAAAGCACGCGCTTGCCCTTGACATCGATGTCTTCAACGGATTTCTTGTTGTAGTTCATAATTGACCTCCTGATAGACTTGCGATACGCAGAATTCACACTTTCATCTTTCCATAGTCCCGCAGGTGCGGGAAATTCAATTGCCGCAGCGCTTCAAACACGCCAATGGCAACGGAATTGCTGAGATTCAGGCTGCGTGCCTCCTCGCGGATGGGGATGCGGACGCAGTCGTCATAATGGGCCTCGAGGAACGGCTCCGGCAGGCCCTTCGTCTCCCGGCCGAAGAACAGGTAGCACCCGTCGTCATAGGAGACATCGCAGTAGGAGCGCGGCGCCTTCGTGGAGAACAGCCGCTGCTGGGCAACGGTGTTTTTCGCATAGAAGTCCTCGAGATCGTCGTATACGCGCACATCGACCAGATGCCAGTAATCCAGCCCGGCGCGGCGCACGGCCCGCTCGGAGATATCGAAGCCCAGCGGCCGGATAAGATGCAGCACGGAGCCGGTTGCGGCGCAGGTGCGGGCAATATTGCCGGTGTTCTGCGGGATCTCCGGCGCAACAAGGACAACGTTCAGCATGGTGCTCCTGCGGAGAAGAGATTTTCGCGGCAGTATGCTCTCCAAAACACTGCCGACCAATATTCTATGACAATCGACCCCAAAATTCAACTGTTTTTCTTGAATTTTCAAAAATAATTCACACAATTTCGTGTCAAAAATCACAGTTGCGTTTTCGCTCCAAATCCGCTATACTGTCTGAGAAAGCAACACCGGCCCATCTGCACGAAGGCCGGTCGGAAGGAAGCGATCCTCATTTGAAAAAAATGCACCTGACCCCCTCGCGTCTCATCGCGGTCGGGTTCCTGCTGGTCATTCTGGCCGGCGCAGGGCTGCTGATGCTCCCCATCGCCTCACGCGGGGAACCTGCCGGGTTCCTCGACGCCCTGTTCACCTCAACGAGTGCAACCTGCGTGACGGGTCTCGTCGTCCGCGACACGTTCACCAGCTGGACGGTCTTCGGCCAGCTCGTGATCCTCACGCTCATCCAGCTCGGCGGTCTCGGCTTCATGACCTTCATCACGCTGACGTCCATGCTGCTCGGCAAACGCCTCGGCCTTTATGACCGCAAGGTCCTTATGCAGTCTGCGGGCAACATCACGCTCGACGGTACGGCGGCGCTCATCCGCAAGATCATTCCCTTTACGTTCGTGTTCGAATTTGCGGGTGCCGCATTGCTTGCCATCCGGTTTATCCCGGAATTTGGCGTTCTGCGCGGCATCTACGCCGCCGTGTTCCACGCCATCTCCGCCTTCTGCAATGCAGGCTTCGACCTCATGGGCATGCGCGCGCCGTTTTCTTCCCTGACAGCCTATGTGTCCGATCCGCTTGTGAGCCTGACGATCTGTATGCTCATCATCATTGGTGGCCTCGGCTTCCTCGTCTGGCGTGATCTTGTCCGCTGCCGCTTCCGCTGGAAGCGCCTGCAGCTGCACAGTAAGCTCGTTCTGACGGCATCCGGCATTCTGCTGTTCGGCGGCTGGCTGCTGCTCCTCGGCTTTGAGTGGAACGCCTCCATGGCGGACCTCTCCATCCCGGAAAAGCTCCTCGCCTCGTTCTTCCAGGCCGTCACACCGCGCACGGCAGGCTTCAACACCGTGGACCTGTCCAAGCTGTCCGACTCCGGCAACCTGCTGACGGACTTCCTTATGCTCATCGGCGGCAGTCCCGGCTCCACGGCAGGCGGCATCAAGACGACGACGCTGGCTGTTCTGGTGCTCAGTGCGCTGGCCTCGGCGCGCGGCCGCATGCGTGTCAACACCTTCCGCATGTCCATTGAGCGCGAAACGCTCCGGCAGGCCAGCTCCATTCTGCTCATCTATCTCGGCATGAGCCTGACGGCCATTCTGGCCATCTGCGCCATCGAGCCCTTCGGTCTGAAGGCCGTCACGTTCGAAGTCGTCTCCGCCATTGCGACGGTCGGTCTGTCGCTCGGGCTGACGCCGCAGCTCAGCTCCGCGAGCCGTGTCATTCTCATTCTGCTCATGTACGCCGGGCGTATCGGTGGTCTGAGCTTCGTTCTGCTGTTCTCGGAGCGCCGCTCCGAGCCGCCGCTGGATCGTCCCACCGGCAAGATCCTCATCGGATAATCAGAGAAAGGAACCATCTCATGAAATCTGTTCTCATCATCGGCATGGGCCGTACCGGCCGCCATCTGGCCAGCAAAATGCAGGCGCTCGGCAACGACGTCATGATCGTCGACAAAAATCCCGCCATCATCGAAGCGCTCTCCGGCCGCTTCACGGACTCAAACATCTGTGACTGCACGAACGATACCATCATCAAGGCGCTCGGTGTCGACAATTTCGACATTTGCTTCGTCACCATCGGCGAGGACTTCCAGGCCTCGCTTGTCGTCACGTCCCTGCTCAAGCAGTTCGGCGCGCGCATGATCGTCTCGAAGGCCAAGCAGGACATTCAGGCAGACCTCCTGCGCAAGATCGGTGCGGATGAGATCGTCTGCCCGGAGCGCGAGATCGCCGAAAAGCTCGCCGTGCGCTACAATGCGGACAACATCTTTGATTTCATTCCCTTGACAGCAGACTATTCCATCTATGAGCTTCCCATTCAGGCCGCATGGATCGGTCAGACGCTGTCCGGCCTGAATGTCCGCCGCAAATATCAGATCAACATCATCGCCGTCAAGCATGACAACGAGATCAACCCGAACGTCGGCCCGGATTACCGCTTCCGTGAGGGCGACCACATCATCCTCATCGGCCGCTCCAACGAGGTCTTCAAGCTGGCCGCAAAAATGTAAGACAGAGAAAAGCGCTCCGTCTTCCGGCGGAGCGCTTGACAAAAAAGCAAAACTGGAGTATAGTATAGGTACAAAAGGGTGCTGCCAGTAGGTCGGCTCCCCAAATAGCTACGAAGAGATAATCGTTCCTTTGGGGAGGCGGCGATTATCTCTTCTTATTGTTGTCCTGATAAATCAGGGCAATGACCGCAAGTATGACCATGCAGAATTGAAAGGATTCTCCCCATGTAACCATGCCTGTCACCCCCTCTCTTTCGATCGGGAGCAAGAAGAAGTTTATCACCCCCGAATGGATTCGAGGGAAACCGCCTACCGGGGTACTGGTAGCACCGCGGACAGCATGTCACAGGACTCGGCAAATTGCAAGCAAAAACAGTGAGTTATCGTATTCGTAATGTGTTAATTCAATGATTCCCCCGTTTCAGGGTCATCGAAAGGTCAAAAAACCGGCAAACGTCATCAGGCGTTTGCCGGTCGTGGTGACCCGCTGGAGATTCGAACTCCAGACCCATTGCTTAAAAGGCAATTGCTCTGCCAACTGAGCTAGCGGGTCATAATGCAAAAAATTCGGAGCAAAGTGACTTTGCTCCGACGATGGCTGGGATGGCAGGACTCGAACCTACGAATGCCAGAGTCAAAGTCTGGTGCCTTACCACTTGGCGACATCCCAATATCCGGCGTGTGCCAAGCCCCGGCGCGGGGGAAAATGGGGTGAGTGAAGGGACTCGAACCCTCGATCTTCAGAGCCACAATCTGACGCGTTAACCAACTACGCTACACCCACCATATTTCGACCCGATCTTTGTGGCAGCTGATGCATCCCTGCGCTGGTACGCCAGGAGGGACTCGAACCCCCTACCTACTGCTTAGAAGGCAGTTGCTCTATCCAGATGAGCTACTGGCGCATTTGGAGCGAGTGATGGGAATCGAACCCACGCCCACAGCTTGGAAGGCTGTTGTACTAGCCGTTATACTACACCCGCGTGGGCAGGCTTTGCATCAGCCCTAAAATAGTAACATACTCCGACAGGATTGTCAAGTCCTGTTTTTCATTTTTGTAAAAAACAGCCGGGAAGCGAAGAACCACTCCCCGGCTGTTTGGAATTCACTCAGACGACCTGCAGGGCGTCGTCCCGCACCTCGACGCGGAGCGTCGCGCCGGGCGACACATTGCCCTCGACGATGCGGCGGGCCAGCAGCGTCTCGACTGTGTGCTGCAGATAGCGGCGGAGCGGACGCGCACCGTACTGCGGGTCATAAGCAGCGTCGATGATGAACTGCTTGGCCTCCGGCGTCAGCTCGCAGCGCAGCTGCTTGTCAGCCAGACGTGCATTGAGCGCATCCATCTGCAGATCGATGATCTTGACGATATTTTCCTTCGTCAGCGGCTTATAGAAGACGATCTCGTCCAGACGGTTCAGGAACTCGGGGCGGAACGAACGCTTCAGCAGCTGCTCGACCTGCGAACGGGCCTCCTCGGAGATCTCGCCGTTGTCGGTAATGCCGTTCAGCAGATACTCCGAGCCGAGGTTGCTCGTCAGGATCAGGATCGTATTCTTGAAGTCGACGGTGCGGCCCTGCGAATCGGTGATACGGCCGTCGTCAAGCACCTGCAGCAGGATGTTGAAGACGTCGGGATGGGCCTTTTCGACCTCGTCGAACAGCACGACGCTGTACGGCTTGCGGCGCACGGCCTCGGTGAGCTGGCCGCCCTCGTCATAGCCGACGTATCCGGGAGGCGCGCCGATCAGGCGCGTCACGGAGAACTTCTCCATGTATTCGGACATATCGATGCGGACGAGGTTCTTCTCATCGTCAAACAGCGCCTCTGCCAGCGCCTTGGCGAGCTCGGTCTTGCCGACGCCCGTCGGGCCGAGGAACAGGAACGAGCCGAGCGGGCGGTTCGGGTCCTGAATGCCGGCGCGGCTGCGGAGGATGGCCTCCGAGACGGAGCGGACGGCTTCATCCTGACCCACGACGCGCTTATGCAGCTGCTCGTCCAGATGCAGGAGCTTTTCGCGCTCGCCCTCGACGAGCTTTGCGACCGGGATGCCGGTCCAGCGCTCGACGATCTTTGCGATCTCCTCCTCCGTGACCTTGTCGCGCAGGAGGTTGCTCTGCTTGGCGTTCTGCGCCAGCGCCTCTTCCTGCGCCAGCTGCTTCTTCAGCTCAGGCAGCTCGCCGTACTTCAGACGGGCGGCCGTCTCGAGGTCATAGCTCTGCTCTGCCTGCTCGATCTGCGCACCGAGCTTTTCGATCTGCTCACGCAGCTGCTGGACCTTGCCGATGGCATTCTTCTCGTTTTCCCACTGGGCCTTCATGGCGTTGAACTTATCGCGCTGCTCGGCCAGCTCCTTTCGCAGCTCCGTCAGACGGCCCTGCGAGAGCTCGTCGGTCTCGTTCTTCAGCGCAGCCTCTTCGATCTCCATCTGGATGATCTTGCGGCGGATAACGTCCAGCTCCGTCGGCATGGAATCCATCTCCGTGCGGATCATGGCACAGGCCTCATCGATAAGGTCAATGGCCTTGTCCGGCAGGAAGCGGTCCGTGATATAGCGGTCAGACAGCGTGGCCGCCGCGATAATGGCGGGGTCCGTGATCTTCACGCCGTGGAAGACCTCGTAGCGCTCCTCCAGGCCACGCAGGATGGCGATGGTGTCCTCGACGGACGGCTCCTTGACGAGCACGGTCTGGAAACGGCGCTCCAGCGCAGGGTCCTTTTCGATATACTTGCGGTATTCATCGAGCGTCGTTGCGCCGATGCAGTGCAGCTCGCCGCGCGCCAGCATCGGCTTGAGCAGGTTGCCCGCGTCCATGCTGCCCTCGGTCTTGCCTGCGCCGACGATGGTGTGCAGCTCATCGATGAACAGGATGATGCGGCCCTCGGAGTTCTTCACTTCGTTCAGGACGGCCTTCAGACGCTCTTCAAATTCGCCGCGGTACTTTGCGCCCGCGATGAGCGCGCCCATGTCCAGCGAGAAGATCGTCTTGTCCTGCAGGGACTTCGGCACGTCGCCGCGGACGATCCGCTGCGCCAGTCCTTCGGCAATGGCCGTCTTGCCGACGCCCGGCTCGCCGATGAGCACGGGGTTGTTCTTCGACTTGCGCGACAGGATGCGGATGACGTTTCGGATCTCGTCGTCACGGCCGATGACCGGGTCCGTCTTCTTTTCGCGGGCGTTCTTCACCAGATCGGTGCCGTATTTCTGCAGCGCCTCATAGGTGTCCTCCGGGCTGTCCGTCGTCACGCGGCTGCTGCCGCGGATGGCCTGCAGGGTCTTCAGGCAGTCCTCCTTGCGGATGCGATAGTCCGCAAACAGCGGCGCGACGGTCTCGTCGGCCGTGTCGAGCATGGCAAGGAACAGGTGCTCCACGGAGACGTATTCGTCCCGCATGCCCTGCGCCGTGCGCTCGGCCTCAGCCATCAGGCTGTCCATGCCGCGGGAAATATAGAATTTGTCGGCATCCCGGCCGGAACCGCTGACGCCCGGCAGCTTTTCCACAGCCGCCTGCGCCGCAGCCGTCAGACTCTCGACACTCACGCCCATTTTCTTCAGCAGCTGCGGGATGAGCCCACCGTCCTGCTGCAGCAGAGCCAGAAGCAGGTGAGCCTGCTCGATCTGCTGATTCTGATGCGCCGCTGCGATCGTCTGCGCACTCTGCAGGGCCTCCAGTGTTTTCTGCGTATACTGATTCGTGTTCATAACCTCATTCTCCTCTCCGGCGGCGAATTCCGCCGAGGGGTTTCAAGAAGCATCCGACGCATTCGCCGGAGCTTCTTTAGCACTCTCTCTTGTTGAGTGCTAACCTCTTTTGACCCCATGATACCACCATTTTGAATTTTGTCAAGAGGTACAGATTAAAATATTTTCTCCAAAATTGCGCAATATAACAGTCATTATCTATGCAGTTTCGCACAATACGATCTTTCCCATGCTATTATGCCACCGTAAAAAGCAGGCGTGCCAAACATGACACGCCTGCTTTATATGTTTGATCGTATGGTTCATTCAAAAATGATGCGGTTCGCGCCGAAGTAGCGGGCGTTGTAATAGCTCTCGCTCAGGGAGCTGATGATGACGCCCTTGCGCGGATTGGCCGCATGGATGAAGCGTCCGCCGCCGATGTAAATGCCGACATGCGTGATCTCACCGCCGGAGCCGAAGAACACGAGGTCGCCCGGCATCAGCTCGCTGCGGCTGACATGCTCGCCGTCGTTATAATACTGCGACGTCGCCGTGCGCGTGATGTTGAAGCCGAAGTGGCGGTAGACATACTGCACGAAGCCGGAGCAGTCGAAGCCCGCGGGCGTCGTGCCGCCGTAGACGTAGTCATAGCCCTCGAACGTCAGCGCGTAGGCCACCAGATCGTCCGCCAGCGAGGGCTGCTCGATCGTGCCGTCCCACGATGTGGTGAACTTATAGCAGCGCAGGAAGATCACAAGCGCCTCCAGACTGCTGGTGGACGACTGCGGCAGGAGCTTGCCGTCGCTGCCCTTGACCGCGCCGATGTAGCACAGCAGGCGCGTCGGCGTTTTCGCCCACTCGGCAAGCTGCTTCAGGTCGGAGAATTCGCTGAGGGAATAGCGGTTCACGCGCGGATTCTGCTCCGTCGGATAGCCGACGGTCTGCATGAAGTTGCACGAAATTTTAAAGAACTGTTCGCGCGTCAGCGTATCGTTCGGGCCGAAGCGGCCGTCACCGTAGCCCTGCACGATCTTGAGCTCATAGGCCGCGTTCACGTCCGGATCGTTCGTGTCCGTGAAGTGCGCCGTGCCGGACGGCGTATATTCCGTGCCCATCAGGCCGTTATAGGCCAGCATGGCGATGGAGCACATCTGGGCGCGGGAGATGGGCTTGCTCAGGTCGGCATTGTCGAGACTCGAGGGGATGATGCCGAGCTTCACGACCTCAGAGAACTCTGCAACGGCCCACGCCGGGATACCGCTGTAGCCGCCGTCGTCATCCGGGTCCGGATCGACCGGCATATCATCATTTTTGCGCAGCCACTCGCTGACAATGTAATACGCGCGGCGGAACATGGCGATGGCCGCCTGCCGCTCCGTCGTGCCCTTCGGCTCAAGGGCCGTGCCGGTGCCGCGCACCACGCCGAGCGCGACCATATACTGCGTCGGCTCGAGCGCATAGTCGCTGACGGAGGCTGCGTCCGTAAACTGGGAAAGGTCGGACGGCTCGACGCTCTCGTCCTTCCAGAACAGCGCGCGCGTCATCAGGTTATAGGTGATCTTGAAGAAGTCCTGACGGCTCAGCGGCTCATTCGGGCGGAACGTCTGGTCCTCGTAGCCGTTGATGATGCCCTGCTCAAAGGCGAAGTTGATCTCCATCTCCTGCGTGTCCGTGAAATACCTGGCCCCACTGGCGCAGGATGCCTCCACGTTCATCAGGTTCTCATAGACCTCGACGGCCATTTTGCACATCTCGCCGCGCGTGATGTTGGCAGAAAGGTCGGCCTTCAGCAGGCAGTCCGGCAGCAGGCCGAGCGCCTCCATCTCCGCGACCTCGGACTTTGCCCAGTCGCTGACATTCGAATAGGCCATGGCCGCAGGGGCAAACCCTGCCAGCAGGCACAAGCACAGGAGCGCGCTGAGACAGCGAATGATGCGTTGCTTTTTCATGCAGATACCTCCAGATCCAGCTCCAGGCCGACCGGACAGTGGTCGGAGCCGTAAATTTCCTGATAAATGGGTGCGGCCGCAACGGACTCGCGCAGGCGGTCGGACACAAGAAAATAGTCGATGCGCCAGCCCGCGTTCTTCTCCCGCGCGTGGAAGCGGTAGCTCCACCACGAATACGCGCCCGTGAGGTCGGGATTGCGGTAGCGGAACGTATCCGTGAACCCGGCCTGCAGCAGCTCGGTGAACTTGCCGCGCTCCTCGTCCGAGAAGCCCGCGTTGCCGCGGTTCGGGCCGGGGTTCTTCAGATCGATCTCCTGATGCGCCACATTCAGGTCGCCACAGACGATCACCGGCTTCTGCCGGTCGAGCGAGACGAGATAGGCGCGGAACGCATCGTCCCAGGCCATGCGGTGGTCAAGGCGCTTTAATCCGTCCTGCGCGTTGGGCGTGTAGCACGTTGCGATAAAGCAGTTCGGATATTCCAGCGTGATGAGCCGCCCCTCGTGGTCCAGCTCCTCCACGCCGACGCCGTAGGTCACGGCGAGCGGCTCGTACCGGGCAAAGATCGCCGTGCCGGAGTAGCCCTTTTTCTCCGCGGAATACCAGTACTGCCGGTAGCCCGGCAGATCCAGCTCGACCTGAAGCGGCTGCGCCTTCGTCTCCTGCAGGCAGAAGAAATCGGCGTTCAGCGTCCGGAAGGCGTCCTCAAAGCCCTTCTGCAGGCAGGCGCGGATGCCGTTGACGTTCCACGAGATCAGTTTCATAGGCAGTTCCCTTCATCTTTTTCTCTATGGTAACAAATTATTACAAAAATTACAACCGTTTTCCGCAAAAAAGAGCGCCCCGCCGCGAAAAAAATCCGGCGGGGCGGTACGGGTTCAGGCATTCGGCAGCGGGCCGAGCGTCCGCACGGCCTCGCGCAGCGTCAGCAGGTCCGTGTATGTCTCCGGGCGGCGCGCCGGGTCCCGCAGCAGAGCGGAGGGATGATACATGGCAAGATAGCGCACGCCGTTCCGCTCGAACCACTGGCCATGCTCCCGCGTGATGCGGAAATCCGGCCGGATGAGCCGCATGGCCGCAATGCGCCCGAGGCAGACGATGATGCTCGGCTGCAGCAGCCGGAGCTGCCGCTCGAGCCAGCCGAAGCAGGCGTCCTGCTCCTGCGGCTGCGGATCGCGGTTTCCGGGCGGGCGGCATTTGACGATATTGCAGATATAGCAGTTGTGCCGCCCGAGGTCGATGATAGACAGCATGTCGTCGAGCAGCTGCCCGGCCGGGCCGACGAATGGCTCGCCGCGCAGGTCCTCCTGCTGGCCGGGGCCTTCCCCGATGAAGACGACGGGCGAGGGGCATGGTCCGACGCCGAACACGACGCTGTGGCGCGTGGCGGCAAGGCCGCAGCCCGTGCAGCCCTCGCAGGACATGCGCAGGACATTGAGCTCATCCACGGCGGTCCTCCCTGCCCTGACGGGCTCCCGGACGGCGCGCGCGCATGGCGCGCTTCTTCGCGCGGCGGCGATTGACGGAGCGCAGGATGGCAACGATGAGCCAGAACACCAGCGCCAGCAGCACCGGCACGGTCACGAACCACAGCCGCCACATGCCCTTCCAGATCTTCGCCAGCACGCTTTCGGTCTGCTTGGCGACGTATTTCGGCGTGGAGCGCATCACGGCCGTCAGCGTCACGAGGTCGCAGGTCGCAAGCACCTTGCCGTCCAGCACGGCACTGACGGTACCGACCTTCGTCTCGGCCTCAAGCGGCGCCTCGAGCGGCGCTTCGGAATCATACTGCACGGTCAGCGTAATGCCGGAGGTATCGCAGCTGTCCGGCAGCAGAACGGAGATGTTGTCCTTCGCGCGCACGACAACGCTGTCGCGCCCCTCGGCATACAGCACCTGCGGCATGTCCACAAGGGCCGTGTCCGCCAGCACCTGTACACTGTTCAAATGATTGAAGCCGTATTCGAACAGCCGCTTCGTCTCCGTGAAGCGCTGGTCCGTCTCCGTGCCGTCGTCGTTCTGCAGCGTCTCGCAGCCGCAGACGACGCTGAGGAAATGCAGCGAACCACTCTCCGCCGTGGAGATGAGGCAGCCGCCCGCAGGGGTCGTGAAGCCGGTCTTGATGCCGCGCGCCTTGTCGTAGTAATACTTTCCGACGGTCTGACCGCTCGTCAGATAGTTCGTCGTGCGGAGCACGCGCTCCTCGGACTTGTTCGTCGCAGGCACCGTGTGGGATGTCTGCGTGGAGAATTCCCGGAACTGCTCACTCTGCCAGGCCCAGCGCGCCAGCGTAACGAGGTCGCGCACGGTGGTGTAGTGATTCTCGTCATGCAGGCCGTGGGCATTGGCAAAATGCGTGCCTGTCATGCCGAGGGCCGCCGCCTGCGCGTTCATGAGCGCCACGAAAGATGGGATATCCCCTGCGATGTACTCCGCCACAACGTTGCAGGCCTCGTTTGCCGACGAGATCATCACGCAGTACAGCAGCTCGCGCAGAGACAGCTGCTCGCCCTCGAGCAGGCCGGCGGAGCTGCCCGCTGCATTCAGATCCTGCAGAGCCTCATGGCTGACCGTCACGATGTCGTCGAGGTTTCCATGCTCCAGCGCCAGCATACACGTCATGATCTTCGTCAGGCTGGCGGGATAGACCTTTTCGTCCAGATTCATGCCATAGACGAGCGTATCGCTGTTCAGCTCCACAAGCGCCGCCGCCTTGGCCTGCACCGTGGTATCGAGATACTGGCCGAAATCGTTCAGCGCGGGCGGCGTCTCATCCGTCACAGCGGCGGGAGTCCTGCCGTTTTCGGCAGGCGCAGTGGCCTCCGGCTCGGTGGCGTCTGCCGCGCTCGGCTCCGTCGCATCCGTTGTACTCGGTTCCGTGCCGTCGGTCGGCGCATCCGTGGGATCGGCCGCGGTCTCCGAGGCGGACGGCTCCGTGGGATCGGCCGGTGCGTCCGTCGGCTCCGCGAAGGCCGGGAGCATCAGGCACTGCAGCAGGGCCAGCAGGACCAGCCCGGACAAAAGTCTTTTTTTCATATTCTCCTCCAAAAACGCCGCGGCGGCATTGCCGCAGGGCGGAACTGTGTGATATAATGAGGATGGACAGGCCGCGCGGAATACCGTATGCCGGTCCGACAGACACATTATAACAAAAATCCGGATTATGTCAACGGAGCAGAGCGAAAATGGAGCAGAAACCGCGTTGGAACTGGGTCATCACCCTGGCGGCCGTCTTTCTTGCCTTCTGTCTGGGCTTTGGCGTGGCGCGCTGGACACAGCATACGGACGGCGTTACGGTGCGCACGGCGCGCACCATCCCCGCACAGACGGAGTCTGCCCTGCCGTCCGTCCCGGCGGCTTCCGCTCCGACAGAGAAATCGACGGCAGCGCCGACGGAGGCCGCAACGCAGCCGCCCACGGAGCCGGGTCCGCTCGATCTCAACCGCGCCACGGCGCAGGAGCTGACAACGCTTCCCGGCATTGGCGAGGTGCTGCACAGCGCATCGTGGATTACCGCGAGGCGCATGGCCCCTTCCGCAGCGTGGACGAGCTCATTGCGGTCGAGGGCATCGGCGAGGGCAAGCTGGAAAAGCTCCGCGAACTGGTCACGGTGGAGGAAGAACCATGAAAATACTGGTCGTAGATGATGAAGAGCTGCTGGTCAAGGGCATTCGCTTCAACCTGCAGAACGACGGCTATCAGGTCGTCACCGGCAGCAACGGCCGTGAGGCCATCGAGCTGGCGCGCGATCCGGACATCCGGCTCATCGTGCTGGACGTCATGATGCCGGAGGTCGACGGGCTGACCGCCTGCCGCACCATCCGGGAATTTTCGGACGTTCCCATTATCATGCTCACTGCCCGCACAGAGGACATGGACAAGCTGCTTGGCTTTGAGCACGGCGCGGACGATTATCTGACAAAGCCCTTCAACATTCTGGAGCTGAAGGCGCGCATCCGCGCCCTGCTGCGCCGCAGCGGCGGACTGGAGAACCAGAACAACCGCATCACGGCGGGCAGCCTGACTGTCGACACGCAGGAGCGCAACGTCTATAAGGACGGCAAGCCCGTCGAGCTGACGGCGCGCGAGTTTGACCTTGTCGAGCTGCTCATCCGCAACCCGAACCGCGTCTACTCCCGTGAAAATCTGCTTGACCTCATCTGGAGCTATGAGTACCGCAGCGATATCCGCACGGTGGACGTCCACATCCGCCGCATCCGTGAAAAACTGGAGACCGTTCCGGCCGAACCGGAATACATCATGACAAAGTGGGGAGTTGGGTACTATTTCAAAGCGTAAACACCGCAGCTTTCTGCCTGCCAGCTCACAGCTTCGCTATGCCGCCGCCTACATCCTCATCACGGCGGCCGCCCTGTTCCTGCTGAACCTCTATGCCTCGACGACCATCCGCAGTGTGACGTTCCACGCGCAGGCCGATTCGCTTGAGAGCAAGGCGCAGCTGCTGAGCAATGCCCTGCTGCAGCTCGACGAGCTTTCCGCAGGCCGGGCCGCCCAGGCCGTAAATTCCATGGAGGAGCTGCACACCACCCGCACCGTCGTGACTGACGCTGCGGGCGTTGCCGTATACGATTCTCTGACCACCGGCAATGCCGAGGGAAAGACGCTGCTGTTTCCGGAGCTTATCACGGCGCTGGAGGGCAGCGACGTCTTTTTCGCCCGCTATGCCGACGGCGCCGTGGAGAGCCACGCCGCCGTTCCGCTCATACGCGGCGGCAAAACGCTGGGGGCCGTGTATCTCATGTCGTACGACACGGATCAGGGCGAGCTGATCGCCGCGCTGGAGCGCAACATTCTGCGCATTTCGTTTGCGCTGGAGGGCGGCGTCGTGCTGTTCTCCCTGTTCTTCTCGGCCGCATTCTCGCGGCGCATGCGCGCCATTCTGAATCAGGTCGGCCGCATGCGCGAGGGCGACTATTCCCAGCAGTCGCCCGTCCGCGGGCACGACGAGGTCGAGCGCCTGAGCCGGGCCTTCAATGAGCTGGCCGCAAGGCTGGAAAGCTCCGAGGCGCGGCGGCGGCAGTTCGTCTCCGACGCGTCCCACGAGCTGAAAACGCCGCTGGCCTCCATCAAGCTGCTGTCCGACTCCATCCTGCAAAACGAGATGGACCCCGAGACGCAGCGCGAGTTCATCGGCGACATTGGCCGCGAGGCAGACCGTCTCGGCCGCCTGACGCAGAAGCTCCTGACGCTCACAAAGCTCGACAGCAGCGTGGAAGAGGAGCGCGAGATCCTCGATGCCGCGCCCGTCGTGCGCAAGGTCGTGCGCATGCTGCTGCCGCTGGCGCGGCTGCGCGGCATCGGCATCGACACAACGTTCGAGCCGGACTGCAGCGTCATGACTGTGGAGGACGATCTGTATCAGATCGTATTCAATCTAACGGAAAATGCTATCAAATACAACCGGCAGGACGGCTGGGTCGGCGTGTCCGTCCGCCGGGCGGGCGATCAGGTGGAGCTGCGCGTCGAGGACAGCGGTGCAGGCATCCCGCCGGAGTCCATGGAGCATATTTTCGAGCGTTTTTACCGCGTGGACAAGGCACGCTCCCGCGCCGCGGGCGGCGCCGGGCTGGGCCTTTCCATCGTGCACGACATGGTCGAGCGCAGCTACGGCACCATCACTGTGCAGGCCCGGCCGGGCGGCGGCACGATCTTCACCGTGCGGTTCCCGCATTTTGATCTGGAGGAGGACGAGACATGAGACGCCTGCTGCTTTTGCTGCTCCCGCTTGTGCTGCTGTGCGCCTGCACCACCGCGCCCGCAGAGCAGGCGGACGCCCCGTTTTCCTTCTACTACCGCTGCGCTGAGGTCGCCTTCGGCGGCGAGGACGGCGTGATCCGCGCCGAGGCCGCGCCGCTCGAGCCAGACGCCGGTCTGCGTACCGTCGTGCTGCAATACCTGAAGGGGCCCGCCTCGCCGGAGCTGCGCACTCCCCTGCCCGCAGACTGGGCGCTGGAGTCCATTGGCCTGACCGAGGGCACGGCGGAGCTGGTCTTTTCCGGCATACCGTGCCGGAGCCTCGACCGCACCATTCTCAACGCCTGCCTTGCCCGGACGCTCCTGCAGCTGCCCGGTGTGCAGCGCGTGAGCATTCTGCGCAGCGGCGACGGCGCGGCCGATGTGCTGGCCGCCAAGGATATCCTGCTGCGCGACAACGGCATGGAGGAGCAGGAGGAGGAGCTCGTGCTCTATGTGCCGGACGAGGCGCAGCGCTACCTCGTGCGCGAAACGCAGACCGTCGCCGCCATGAATGCGGCCGACCGGCCCGCAGAGATCGTGCGCCGCCTGCTGGCCCTGCCGGAAAGCGAGAGCGCCATTCCCGAGGGCACGGCACTGCGCAGCGTCAGTGTAGAAAACGGCGTTTGCACCGTCGATCTCTCCTCGCAGTTCCTGACGGGGATGCCGCGCAGCTGGAACACGGAGCGGCTGGCCGTCTACGCCATTGTGAATTCTCTGACAGAGCTGCCGCAGATCCAGACCGTGGATCTCTGGATCGCGGGCGCGCCCGTGGAGCGGCTGTATGTGCTGGAGCTGGAGAACGGCCTTGCACGCGACGAGCGCATGATCTATGTGCCTGCACTGGACGGAACGCTGGACGTCACGCTCAGCCTGACCTGCGACACGATGCCGCTGCTGGCGCAGGTGCCGATGCAGCTCACGCTCGCCGAGGGCACCAGCAGCGTGCAGTGTGTGCTGGAGGCCCTGCTGGCGCTCGAGGGCGAAAACGGGCTGGAAAACTCCATCCCGCAGGGCACGAAAATTCTGTCCCTCAAGCTGGCAGGCGGCGTATGCACGCTCGACCTGACAGCCGAATTTCTCGAAGGCTGCCGCACGGCCGAGCAGGAGCGCATGGCCGTGCGCGAGATCGTCGCTTCGCTGAGCGCCCTGCCGGAGGTCGAGACCGTTGACCTGCTGGTCGAGGGTCTCGAGCCAAATTACCGTGACGACTCCCTGCAGGCCGTACACACGGCACGCAACTACTGGTTTGTATCTTAGTTGGATCCTCCTTTGATTTGTCAATCTCTGCTGAGTAATCGTTCTGTGTTGATTGCTCGTTCTCCGTAATTTTTGCCGCCCGCGCATCCGCTTCGACAAACGGCGCGCGGGCAGTGCTTTATACTAAACGCACACGGGTTCCGTGTGCGTTATTTTTTTTGCTGGAGGCGAACCATACCAATGAATCTGACGAGCTATGTGCAGGACAGGCAGCTGACGATCGCTCTGCGGGGCGAGATCGACCACCATGCCGCCCGGGAAATCATGCAGGCGCTGTCAGCCAAGATCGATCTCTACCTTCCCCTTCGCTGCATTCTGGACTTCCGCGATGTGACATTCATGGATTCCAGCGGGATCGCCGTGGTCATCCATACACTGCGCCGCATGAACACGCTGCAGGGCCGCCTGCTGCTGCAGAACATCCCGCCCCAGCCCTATAAGGTGCTGCGCGCGGCGGGCATCGAAAAAATCACGGAGATCAGGGAGGAATGCAACCGATGAAGAGCGAAAACTACATGAATCTGGAATTTCCCAGCCGCTCGGCCAATGAGGCCTTTGCGCGCTCTGCCATTGCCTGCTTTGCCGCGCAGCTCGACCCGACGCTCGACGAGCTGGGCGACATCAAGACGGCCGTGTCCGAGGCCGTGACGAACTGCATCGTCCACGCCTACCCCGAGACGATCGGGCCGGTCATCCTGCGGGCACGGCTGCTGCCGGACAATGTGCTGGACATTATGGTCAAGGACCGCGGCTGCGGCATCGCGGACCTTGAGCAGGCCTGCCGTCCCATGTTCACGACCGGTGGAGAGGAGCGCTCCGGCATGGGCATTACCATCATGGAAAGCTTTATGACCGAGTTCCGCATCAGCTCCGTGCCCGGCAAGGGTACGACCGTCCATATGAAGCGCCGGATTGTACGCCGGGGTGGAAAAAAATGAATCAGGAGGAGCTGCTCATCCGCGCCCGCGACGGAGACCGCGAGGCGGGAGAGGCGCTGATTCAGGCGAATTCCGGCCTCGTTTGGTCCGTCGCGCGGCGATTTTTCGGGCGCGGCGTCGACCCGGACGACCTGTATCAGCTCGGCTGCCTCGGCTTTCTCAAGGCCGTGGCCGGGTTCGACCTGAGCTACGGCACGCAGTTTTCCACCTATGCCGTGCCGAAGATCGCGGGCGAGATCCGCCGCTTTCTGCGGGACGACGGCACCATCAAGGTCAGCCGCAGCCTGAAGGAACGCGCCGCCCTCATCCGCACCGCGCGTCAGCGGCTGACCGGCACGCTCGGCCGCGAGCCAACGCTGGCAGAGCTGAGCGAGGCCACGGCCCTGCAGCCGGAGGACATCGCCGTAGCCGAGACAGCCACCTGCGCGACGGAGTCCCTGCAGCGGCGCTCCGGCGAGGACGGCTTTGCGCTGGAGGACGTCCTGACCGAGGGAGAAATGGAGGAGAAAATATTGGAACGCATTGCGCTGCGCGAGGCGATCGCCCAGCTCACCGACCGCGAGCAGATGGTCATCCGCCTGCGCTATTTTCACGGCCTGACGCAGGACAAAACGGCCAAAATTCTCGGCGTTTCGCAGGTGCAGATCTCCCGCATCGAGAAAAAGGCTCTTGCGGCACTGCGTCAACACATCTAACGTTCATAAAATCTTAATCCGGGCAGCATTTCCTTTTTCGACCTTCTGTGCTATAATCAGGCGTGCATTTTGAGTTCGAAAGAGGAAGTGCCGCCTATGCTGCATCTGCTGCCCAAAATTTTTGCCGCCATCGGCGCCCTGCTCGGCGCGATGAGCTGCTATTATACCGTCTACGCCATCGTCGGTCTGTTCGCCACACGGCGCTTTGCACCCGCACGGCGGCAGCACCGCTATGCCATCGTCATTGCAGCCCGCAACGAAGAGGCCGTCATCGGCCGTCTGCTCGAGAGCATCCGCCTGCAGGACTACCCATCGGAGCTGCTCACGGTCTTTGTCGTGGCCGACAACTGCACGGACGGGACGGCGCAGGCGGCGCGCAGCGGCGGCGCGGTCTGCTATGAGCGCTGCGACCCAGACCACCGCACAAAGGGCTACGCGCTGGAATATCTGTTCTCCTGCATCGCGCGGGACTACGGAACGGATGCCTTTGAGGGCTATTTTGTATTTGACGCAGACAATCTGCTCAACCGTGACTATGTCTCGCGCATGAACGAGGCCTTTGACGCAGGCGAGCGCATCGTAACGTCCTGCCGTGCCAGCAAAAATTTCGGCGACAACTGGATCTCCGCCTCCTATGCCCTGCACTGGCTGCGCACCGTGCGCATGGAACACCGCGCCCGCTCCGTGTTCGGGCTGGCCACGCGCATTCAGGGCACGGGCTTCCTGTTCGCCTCTGAGCTGGTCAAAAACGGCTGGCACTACACCTCGCTGACGGAGGACCGCGCCTTTACGGCTGACGCCGTCGCTGCAGGCTATCCCATCTCCTACTGCGATGCAGCCGTGTTCTATGACGAGCAGCCCGTCTCCCTGCGCATCGCGCTGCGCCAGCGCATCCGCTGGGCAAAGGGTCACCTGCAGGCCTTTGCCGAGACGGGCTGGCCGCTGTGGAAGCATGTGTTCACGTCGCACGACGCCCCGACGGCTTTCATGTCCTACGACATGTTCCTGCTCGTCTGCCCCCGCGCGCTGTGGAGCATCTTCACCTACGCCGCCCGTCTGCTGTGCGCCCTTGCACTGTGGCTGTTCACAAAGGAGAGCTTCGGCGTGGTCGGCGCGGCACTGCTGGCGTGGGCCGCCGGCTTCGGAAAGCGCTGGCTGCGGAATGCGGTCATCGCACTCTATGTCTTCCTGACGGAGCGGCAGCATATGCCCGCCCTGCCGTGGTACCGGAAGCTCTGGTTTGCCGTGACGTTCCCGCTGTTCGACGTCATCGGCCGCATCAGCACGGTCATCGCGCTGTTTTCCCATGTGGACTGGAAGCCGATCCCGCACGACTGCGCCGCCGGGATCGACGAGATGCAGACAGCAAAAACAGCCATCTCGTAATGAGACGGCTGTTTTGTTATTCCGATTCCTGACCGGACATTACTGCTTCTTCACGCTGCAGACGAAGTTCCAGCTGTCGCGGCACATATCGGCCACGGTCTTCTCGGCCTTCCAACCGAGGACGGTCTCCGCTTTGTGCGTGTCCGCCCACATCTGGGGCAGGTCGCCCTCACGGCGCGGGCCGATGACATAGGGCACATTTACGCCCGTGGCCTCCATAAACGTGTTGACCAGCTCCAGCACGCTCACGGCGTGGCCGGTGCCCAAGTTGAAGGCCTCCGCGCCCGTGTGCTCCATGGCATAGTCGATGGCCTTGAGATGGCCCTTGGCCAGATCGACGACATGCAGATAGTCGCGGCGGCAGGTGCCGTCCGGTGTGGGATAGTCGTCGCCGAAGATCGTCAGCTTGTCCAGCTGACCGGCCGCCACGCGGGCGATATAGGGCATGAGGTTGTTCGGGATACCGTTCGGATCGTCGCCGAGCAAGCCTGAGGGATGGCCGCCGATGGGGTTGAAGTAGCGCAGCAGCACGGCCGTGAAGCCCGGCGTTGCGGTGCAGTAGTCGCGCAGGATCTGCTCGATCATGACCTTCGTCCAGCCGTAGGGGTTCGTTGCGACATAGGTGGGCATCGTCTCGACATAGGGGATGGCGTTGTCCGGGCCATAGACCGTCGCGGAGGACGAGAACACGAAGCGCGTGCAGCCCGCCTGCGCCATTTCCTCGAGCAGGGCCAGCGTGGAATCCAGATTATTGCGGTAATAGGCCAGCGGGATATGGCAGCTCTCGCCGACCGCCTTGAAGCCCGCAAAATGCACGACGGCATCGATGCGGTGCGCCGTGAAGATCTCATGCAGGACGGCGCGGTCCTTCGCATCCGCCTGATAGAACGCGGGGCGCTTGCCCGTGATGGTCTCGATCTTGTCGATGACCGTACCGGACGCATTGGACAGGTCGTCCAGAATGACGACGTCGTGGCCCGCCTCAAGCAGCTCGACGCAGGTGTGGCTGCCGATGAAGCCCGCGCCGCCGGTTACCAGAATTTTCATAACGATCCCTCCTGATCTGCAGTGCCGAGGAAGCGGCGGAATGCCGCCCGCCCGGCTTCATTTCGTTTGAAGACGCCCGCGTCTTCCAGCACCTGCGCAAACACTGCGCCGACCTCCCGGCGCAGAATGTCCGCCGTGTTTTCCGGTGTGAACGTGTAACGCGTTTTCAGCTCTTCGACCCAGTCAGCATGCTTGCCGAGGGTCTCGTCTGCGCGGATGTCCGCGCCGGACAGGATGGCCTGCTCCAGTGCGGCCAGCTCGCCCTTCAGGCGGGCGGGCAGAACGGCAAGGCCCATGACCTCGATGAGGCCGATGTTCTCTTTTTTGATATGGTGCAGGGCCGCATGCGGGTGGAACACGCCGAGCGGATGCTCCGGCGTTGTGATGTTATTGCGCAGGACGAGGTCCAGCTCATAGTCTACGCCGCGGCGGCGGGCAATGGGTGTGATGGTGTTGTGCGGCTCGCCGTCCGTCTCGGCAAAGACGAAGGCACTCTCGTCCGTGTAGCCGCGCCATGCGCGCAGGATACGGTCGGCCAGCTCCACAAGGCGGTCGCTGTCCGGGCCGGTCAGGCGCAGAACGGACATCGGCCACTTGACGATGCCTGCGCGGATATCGTCAAAGCCGCGGAAGCGGACAGGCTCCTCGACAGGCGCGCGCTCCATGGCAAATGTGTAGTGCCCACCCTGGAAATGATCGTGGCTCAGGATGGAGCCGCCGACGATGGGCAGGTCGGCGTTCGAGCCGACAAAGTAGTGCGGGAACTGGCCGACGAAGTCCAGCAGCTTGCGGAAGGCCGCGCGGTCGATCTTCATCGGCGTATGCGTGCCGTTGAAGACGATGCAGTGCTCGTTATAATAGACATACGGCGAATACTGCAGATACCAGCCGCTGCCGTTGATCGTCACGGGAATGACACGGTGATTCTGGCGGGCCGGGTGGTTCATCCGTCCGGCATAGCCCTCGTTTTCGGCGCAGAGAGCGCACTTGGGATAGCCGGACTGCGGCGCGAGCTTGGCCGCCGCAATGGCGCGCGGGTCCTTCTCCGGCTTGGAGAGGTTGATCGTGATGTCCAGCGGACCGTAGGCGCTCTCGTAGACCCACTTCTGATCGCGCGCGATGCGGTCGCGGCGGATATAATTCGTGTTCTGGCTGAAGGCGTAGAACCAGTCCGTCGCCTGCTCCGGCGAAACGGCATACAGGCTGCGGAATTTGGCCCGCACCTCATGCGGCGCAGGCGTCAGCACGCCCATCAGCTTCGTATCAAACAGGTCGCGCGCCACGGAATTATCCTGTGCAACGCCGCGGGAAACGGCGTCCTCCGTCAGTTCGCGGAGCAGGTCTGCCAGCGGCAGCTCCGCCGGGGCGCAGTTTGGGTCGCAGCCGTCGAGCTGCAGGGCCTCAAGCAGACGGTTGCGCGCCCAGAGACGGTCGTCCGCCTCGATGAGGCCGGTATCCTCCGCATAGCGGAGCAGGCCGGCGATGCAGGCGTCAATCATGGCTGCACACCTCCGCCAGAATGCCGCCCTCCGGGCGGATGGACAGCACATGGCAGCTGCCCTCGCCCAGGACAGCCTCGATGCCGCCGCGGAATTCCTCGAGCTGCTCATTCGGCACGAAGGCCTGAATGGTGCCCGCAAAGCCGCCGCCGTGCACGCGGCATGCGCCATGGCCGCCCAGCAGGTGCTTGGCCAGCGCCAGCGCGAACGCGACCTCCTGACGGGCCGTGCGGCCCTCGGGGATCACATTCTGCAGATACATCCACGACGAATCGCCGGATTCCTTGACGTACTCAAGGAAGGCGGGAAAATTGTCGTTTTCGAGTGCACGCAGCTGCAGACGAACGCGCTTGTTGTCCTCATAGACATGGATCGCGCGCAGCACGGCGCGGTCCCCTGCCGCCTGCCGCACCTCGCCGAGGCGGGCGTAGAACTCGTCCTCCGGCACATCGCGCAGGGCCTCCTTGCCGAACACGCTGCACACGGCCTTCAGCTCGTTCGTGATGGCGGCGTAGCAGTCCGTCAGGTCGCTGTGGCTCGCGCCGGAATCGATGATGCACAGGCTGTAGCCGCAGGACGCGAAGTCAAAGGCGACGGGCTGGATCTTCGGATGGGCCGGATCGGCAAAGTCGATGCCGATGATGTTGCCGACGGCGGAGGCCGTCTGATCCATCAGGCCGCAGGGCTTGCCGAAGTAGACGTTTTCGGCATACTGGCCGACCTGCGCGATCTCCGGGGCCGTCAGGCCGCAGCTGCCGAGGTGGTTCAGGATCACACCGATAAGGACCTCGAACGCCGCCGAGGACGACAGGCCGCTGCCCGGCAGCACCGTGGAAGTCACATAGGCGTCAAAGGCCACGGGCGCATGGCCCAGCGCGGCGAACCGCGCGGCAATGCCGCGGATGAGGGCCTTCGTCGTGCCCGCCTCGGCGGGGACGGCCTCCAGCTCCGACAGGGAGACCTCGCAGAGGGGATAGCCCTCGGACAGCACGCGGATCGCGCCGCGCTCGCTGCGGGCGACGGCCGCCACGGTGTCGAGGTTCACGGCGCCCGCCAGCACGCAGCCGTGCTGATGGTCCGTGTGGTTGCCGCCGATCTCCGTGCGGCCGGGTGCGGAGAATACGAAGCCGGGCTTCGTGCCGAACTGCTCTGTAAAGCGCTTCTTAAGAGATTCGTACATCTGGATGACGCACCTTTCTGTGATTTCTTTTTGTTCGCTTTTTATTACCGATATCTCTATTTTAGGGAAATATGTTGCGGATGCAATGGAATTTTCAAGCGCTGATATGGAAATTTGTTGCCTTTTGTGGTATTCTGGTACGGGAGGCGGGTATCATGGCAGTTTACTTCAAGAATTCCTATAAATCCGACGGCGCCGCTCTGCCGCTGTCGGTAAAAAATGTCGGGTTTCAGCAATGCACACCCGGCTACCGCTGGGGCGCGGGCGTGCGGGATCACTATCTCATCCACTACGTTGTCTCCGGCCGCGGGACGTTCACGGCGGCCGGGCGGGCCTTCCCCGTGCGCGCGGGTGAGGTCTTTCTCGTCTGGCCGAATGTCGTGGTGAGCTACGAGGCAGACACGGAATCGCCGTGGGAATACTACTGGCTCGGCTTCAGCGGGCCGGATGCCGCCGCCCTGCTGGCGCGCACGGACCTGCGCCCGGACGCGCCCGTGCTGCACATCGACTTTGGGCGGACGTTCCAGCGCTACATCACGGCGATCTACGAGGCGCGCGGCCAGTCCGCGTGGAGCCGGACGCAGATGCTGGGCTATGCCTACCTGCTGCTCGGCAAGCTCATCGAGGGACGGGAAGGCCCAGAGGACCGCGGAGACGTCATCGACCGCGCGGCGGCCTATATCGAGAACAACTACGCCGAGCCCATCACCGTCGACGACATCGCCGCCTTTGCCGGGGTGAGCCGCAGCTGGCTCTACCGCGGCTTCATGCAGCGCTTCGGCCGCTCCCCCACCGCCCTGCTGCGGGAGACCCGGCTGAAAACGGCGCGCACCCTGCTGCGCGGCACGACAATGCATATCTCCGAGATCGCGTGGTCCGTCGGCTACCCGGACGCGCTCTATTTCTCGCGCGTGTTTGCCGCCAGCGAGGGCTGCTCCCCGAGCGTCTACCGCGCCGGGCAGGAGCATACCTGATACAGAAAACGGGACCGCCGACGAGGCGATCCCGTTTTTTGAAACTCAAAGCACTTTTGCCAAAAATTCCTGAAGCCGCGGGTTTTTCGGCGCGCCGAAGATCTGCTCCGGCGTGCCCTCCTCGACGAGCTTGCCCTGATCGAGGAAGAGTACGCGGTTTCCGACCTCGCGGGCAAAGCCCATCTCATGCGTGACGACGACCATGGTCATGCCGGTGTGCGCCAGCTCCTTCATGACGTCGAGCACCTCGCCGACCATCTCGGGGTCGAGCGCGGATGTCGGCTCGTCGAACAGCATGACCTCCGGCTCCATCATGAGCGCGCGCACGATGGCCACACGCTGCTTCTGGCCGCCGGAGAGCTGGATGGGATAGGCGTCGGCACGGTCCTCGAGGCCGACGCGGCGCAGCAGCTGCAGAGCCTTTTCCGACGCGGCCTCGTGCGGCACACGGAGCACCTTTTCCGGTGCCAGGGTCATGTTTTGCAGAATCGTCCGGTGCGGGAAGAGGTTGAAATGCTGGAAGACCATGCCCATCTTCTGGCGCAGCTGGTCGATGTTGACCTTTTTCTGCGTGATATCGACGCCGTGGAACAGGATAGATCCGCTCGTCGGCGTTTCCAGCAGGTTCAGGCTGCGCAGGAACGTGCTCTTGCCGGAGCCGGAGGGGCCGATGGCCGCGATGACATCGCCCTGCCGGATATCGACGGAGATGCCGTCCAGCGCGCGGATGGCGTCCTTTTTGAAATACTTGCAGAGATTCTGCACGGAGATGATGACATTATCTGCGGTCGCCACGGCTCATTCTCCTTTCGAAATACTGGATGATCTTCGACGTCGGGAACGTCAGGCAGAAATACACGCAGGCAGCGATGATCAGCGGCTCGCCAATGGAGAACGTCGCGGACTTCACGGAGTTCACTGCGGACATGATCTCCTGCACGCCGATGGTATAGCAGATGGACGACTCCTTGATGATCGTCACGAACTCATTGGCGATGGCCGGGAGGATGTTCTTGATGGCCTGCGGCAGCACGATGGACTGCAGCGTCTGGCGGCGCGTCAGGCCGAGGCTGCGGGCGGCCTCCGACTGGCCGGGGTCGATGCTCTGGATACCGGCGCGGATGATCTCGCTGAGGTAGGCAGCGGAGTTCAGCGCCAGCGAAATGACGCCCGGCAGAAAGCGCTCAAAGCGAATGAAGCCGAACAGCTTGAACGATGGCAGATTCACACCGCCGAACACAATGTAGTAGATGATAAACAGCTGCACCAGCATCGGTGTCGCGCGGAACACCTCCACATAGATGGAAGCGAAAATGCTCAGAGGCTTGATGCGGCTCATACGCATCAACGCCAGAACGAGAGCCAGCAGAAAGCCAAACACGACCGTCAGGAACGACAGCGAGACGGTGCAGATCATGCCCTCCTTGAACATGGTCAGATATTTTAGGGCGGCGCGGAAGCCATTGACAGAAAGCAAAGGGGGATCCCTCCTTTATAATTTCAACAAACGTGCAGACTTCTCTCGCCGTTCCGGCGGGAGAAGTCTGCGATTTCCTTACTCTTTCAGATGCGTGCTTACCCCTGATTATCCAGCAGACCTTCGTAGGTATTGCCCTCGGCGAGCGTGTTGGCCTCGGCGACGAACTTGTCCATGGAGCCGTCCTCCTTGGCGGCGGCAATGGCGAGATTCACGGCTGCCAGCAGTGCGCCATTGTCCTTGCTCACACCGACGACGGAGCCCTCCTGCTCATAGGGGACCGCGAACTTGACACACAGCTCCGGATAGTTCTTGGCATAGGCCTCGGCAACGACCGTCTCGATGAACGCGCCGTCCAGCTTGCCGCTCAGCAGCTCGGCAATGATGTCCGTGACCTTCGAGAGCTCCACGATATCGGCGTCCGGCGTGTTCTCCTTGGCGAGGTCGGCCTGAATGGAGCCGAGCTGCGCGCCGATCTGGTACTCCGCCTTGTTGGCGTCGGCCAGCATGGAGAAGGAATCCGCCTTGTCCTGCACAGTCACAAACGACTGGCCGCCGACATAGTAGATATCCGAGAAGTCCATCTTGTCCTCACGGGTGGGATCGGGAGAGTAACCGGAGAGCGCAAGGTCGGCCTTCTTCGCGCTGAGCTCGCTGAGCGTGCCGTCGAAGTCCATGGGGATGATCTCAAGCTCCAGACCGAGGTAATCAGCGATGTACTGCGCAAGCGCAATGTCGAAGCCCACAAGCGTCGGATTCTCGTTCTCATCGATGGAATAGAATTCATACGGCGCGAAGTCCGGGCTGGTCGCGACGGTCAGCTTGCCGTCCGTGACCGTCTTCAGCAGGGGCTTCAGCTCCTCGATGGACATGGATGCATAATCGGTTTCATCTGCGTCTGCGCTCTTGCCGCAGCCCGCAAACAGAGACAGCGCCAGCGCAAGGGCCAGCGTCAGGACGATCCATTTTTTCATGCTTTCATTCTCCTTCATGTTCCGGCGGAACGTGTCCGCTTTATCGCTTGAATTTATATACATTCTATATCAATTTTTATTCAAAGTCAATCTCAAAAACCGACGAAGAATCCGTCATGCAGAGACACAATGCTGTGCAGCTTTCACAAGAACGGCCCAGAAATTGAATTTTCTGAAATAGCAAAAATATGGCTTGACAAATTCCGCAAAATGAAGTACAATAATTCACGCAAATCGCGCCATGCTACTGTGGCTCAGTTGGTAGAGCAGCTGATTCGTAATCAGCAGGTCGCCGGTTCGAGTCCGGCCAGTAGCTCCAAAAGCAGTCCTTGTTCGCAAGGGCTGCTTTTTCGTTGTAGAAACCACCCCCACCGGCTGCGCCGGTGGGGGCTTTTCTCGGTAAAACCGGCCGCCCGGAAAACCCGGACGGCCGGTTTGAAATTGTGTTACAGCAGCGCCTTTTTCTGCTCCAGCCGGTCGTAGTTATGCAGCCAGTCGGATTTAAGGAAGTAGATGAGGAAAATGATACAGCTCACGCCCCAGGTGAGCGGATAGGCCGTGAAGATGACGTCGATTTTGGCCACAAGCGGCACGACGATGGAGATATAGGCCACGCGCAGCACACACCAGATGGCAAGCATGATGAACATCGGCACCATCGGCTTGCCAGCGCCGCGCATAATGCCCGCGATGCAGTGGGCAAAGGCCAGGAAGCAGAAGAACAGCGCCTCCACATGGGCCTGCCGCACGCCGATCTCAATGACGGCGGGGTCGTTCTGGAAAATGGCCACGAGCGGCTCTGCCAGCAGGAATAGCACCACGCCGATGCACTCGGCCAGCGTTGTGGAGCAGACGATGCCGAAGCGCACGCCCTTCTTCACGCGCTCATACTGATGTGCACCGAGGTTCTGGCTGACGAAGGTCGTCAGCGCCATCGTAAAGCAGGTGATGGGAAGGAAGGCAAAGCCCTCGAGCTTGGCATAGGTGCCGCAGCCCGCCATGGCGTTCGAGCCGAAGGCGTTGATGTTGCTCTGCACGATGACGTTTGCAAAGGCGATGATGGAATTCTGCACGCCGGAGGGTAGACCGAAGTGGATAACCTGCTTGAGCATGGGCAGATGGAAGCGAATCTTGCGCAGGCACACACGGTAGACCGTGTCATAGTGGCACAGGCGGAAGATGCAAAGGCCGAGGCTCACGAACTGCGAGATGCTTGTGGCCAGTGCGGCAGACCAGACCCCCCAATGGAACACACCGACAAACAGCAGATCGAGCGCGATGTTCACAAGGGACGACAGGATCAGGTAATACAGCGGGTGGCGGCTGTCTCCCACGGCCTGCAGGATGCCAACGCAGAGGTTATACATGACGATGGCTATGGAGCCCGCAAAATACATCCGGAAATAGTCGATAGAGTTCGGCAGTACGTCCGCATCCGTCTTCATGAGGCGCAGCAGCTGCGGCGTGAGCGTCATGCCGAGCACCGTCAGCACGATGCCCGCCGTCAGGCCGAAGGCCAGCGTCGTATGGACGGCCGTCTGGAGCTTTTCCGTATCCTTCGCGCCGTAATAGCGTGCGATGACAACGCCTGCGCCGACGGCAATGCCGTTGAAAAAGCCGACCAGCAGGAAAATCAGACTGCCGGAGGAGCTGACGGCGGCATAGGCGTTCTTATCCAGAAAGCGGCCGACGATAAAGGCGTCAGCTGTGTTGTAGAGCTGTTGGAAAATGTTTCCGAGCAGGATGGGCAGGGCAAAAAACAGCATACCGCGCCAGATCGAGCCGGAGGTCAGCGAATGCTTCATCTTCGTCTCCTTTTCTTTTCTGAAATTTTATTTAGGCACAGACGCTCTGTGCCGCAATCATGCTTGAGGACCGGAAATCGGGGGAAGGAAAGAAGGAACGGAAACCGTCAGGGTGTCCTTTCGCGTTCCTTCACCCGCCGCAGCGGCAAAAAAATGCAAAATAATAATTCTATTTTACACTTTTGCAAACGGCTGGGCGAAAAAGTCCGAAAGGACCTTTGGGATAAGCTGCAGACCTGCTGCCTAAAATTGGCCGCAGGTCTTTTTTGCAGAGATTCTGCCATAATTATAGCATGGTTTTTCCGTTCCCGCAAGTCCTGCTGCACGCCGCGATAAAAAATGCTGCGGAGGTCCTCCGCAGCATCGGGCCGTCAGGGCTTCAGTTTCTGCACCGCATCCGTGATGGTCTGCTCCACGGCATCGGCGGCCTTCTGCGCCTCCCGGCGCACGCCGGACTGCCGCGGCAGCATCAGCGCTACCGTGCCGCCTGCGGCCATGCCGAGGCCGAGCGTCAGCAAAAAGGATCGTACCTGCATCGTTCTTCCTCCCTTCACGCTTTTCTGCACGGTTAGCATGCCCGCGCCTGCGCAAAAAAACACTTCAGCTTTTTGCCAAGCTGCTTTCGAAATTGCAAAAATGAAATTTTGAAATATTATCTTGCAGTTTTTCCCGCTGCGGGGAGTGATGGAACGAGAAGGGAGGCCCTGACGGTTTCCATTCCTGCTTTTCTTCCCCTCCGAAGCTTTTGGCCGACAGTTTTTTGACCGTCTGTCACTTTTCATTTTTGAATTGCTGTGCTATACTGAAGGAAAATCCCATGCACAGAGAGGAACAGACTATGACAACAATCTACCTGATCCGGCACGCGGAGGCGGAGGGCAATGTCTTCCGCCGCATCCACGGCCAATATGATTCCTGCGTGACGCCGAACGGCCGCCGCCAGATCGCGGCGCTGGCGCAGCGCTTTGCAGGCATCCCCGTCGACGCGGTCTATGCCAGCGATCTGAAGCGCACCTGCCTGACGGCGACGGCCATCTACCGGCAGAAGGGCCTGCCGCTCCACCGCGACGCGCGCTTCCGCGAGGTCGGCCTCGGCCCGTGGGAGGACACGCCGTTTGGCGAGTTGGAGCGACGTTATCCCGCGCAGCTGCACGCCTTCTCTCACGATTCCTACCATTGGTATGTGGAGGGCGCGGAGTGCTTCCTGCAATATGCACACCGCTTCCTTGCCGGGCTGGACGACGTCGTCCGCCGTCACGAAGGGCAGTCCATCGCCATTTTCTCTCACGGCATGGTCCTGCGCGGCGCGCTGATAGAGCTGTTCTTTCCCGGGCAGGACGAAGGCGTCAGCCACAGCGAGAACACGGCCGTCACGGAGCTGCACTGGGAAAACGGCAGCTATGAGCTGATCTCGCTGAACGACGCTACGCACCTGACGCCGGAGCTCTCGACGCTCGGCCGCCAGAACTGGTGGCGCGGCAGCCGCTATCTGGATTTCAATATGTGGTATCGCGACGTAGCTCCGGAGGACGCTCCCCTGCTGGCCGCGCTTGGCTGCCCGCAGACGGAGCCGGGCGACCGCGTTCGCATCGCCATGCTGCGCGATACTCCCGCCGGGATGGTCGCCACGCGCCGCCTGGACGGCGATGAGGGCGCGCTGCTGCATCTGGCCCTGCTGCCGGAGCACCGCGGCTGCGGGCTGGCGGCGCAGCTTCTGGGCGAGGCGATCTGCCCGCTGCGTGCCGGGGGCGCAAAGCACCTGCGCCTGCTTCGCCCGGTAACGGACAAGGGCACAAAGCGCCTGCTCGCCACCTATGGCATCACGGACAGCTGCTCCATCGTGCCGACGGAGGAATAACTACTTCTTGCTTTCTCCTGCCCGGCATGGTAGAATGGGCTTACAGAAAAGAAAGAGAGGTACCTCCCATGACAGAACCCTATGTCAACCCTGCGGAGCTTCCGGTGAAGCGCCGCGAAAACATCGCCCTCGGTGTGCTCGGCGCGCTGCTCTTCTCCGCCGCCGGTGGCCTGGTCCATTTCGGCTTGCTGCAGCTCGGCTATATTGCGTGGATCAGCGCGCTGGTCGGCATGGCCGCCGGTTACTTCGGCTATGGCCTGTTTTCCGGCCGGAAGAACACCGTGCACGGCGCGATTCTCGCCGTCGTGTTCACCATGCTGATGATCGTCGCCGCCGAATATTTCGGTCTGGCAAAGGAGATCTTTGATGCGTTCAAGGAAACCTACGATATCGCGTTCCGCGATGCCCTGGCATCCGTTCCCGATTTCCTGACGGAGGCGGAAATCCGAACCAGCGTTCTGAAGGACCTTGGCATCGCCTTTGTCTTCAGCATTCTGGAGGCCGTCTTCTTCATCCGCGACGCCGTCCGCAAGTCCAAGGCCGCCGCTGCCGCCGAGACAGAAGCTGCCGCAAAGAACCCCGCAGAGTTCTGATCCCCGATCTATCCAAAGAGCCGCCCACCGAGGGCGGCTCTTTTCAGCTTGTCAAAAAAAGTCCCTTCGGGCCTTTGGGGCGATGGGATGCCATACACTTCCGACTGCGTTCTGCAGGGCTTTCGATACACTGACACCAAAAAAGAAAGACACGCATCAACGTGTCTTTCTTTTTTGGAGGTGCCGCCCAGATTTGAACTGGGGAGTCAGGGTTTTGCAGACCCTTGCCTTACCACTTGGCCACGGCACCATATGAAGTTATCTTGTAAAAAAGGAACGCGGGGTGCGTTCCTTCAGTTAACGAATGGAGCGGGTGACGAGGCTCGAACTCGCTACCTCCACCTTGGCAAGGTGGCGCTCTACCAGATGAGCTACACCCGCATCTGGTGCCTCCGGTCGGAGTTGAACCAACGACACGCGGATTTTCAGTCCGCTGCTCTACCTACTGAGCTACAGAGGCATGTTGAGCCGAGTTAAACTCGGCTCAGATGCTTTAAAAATGGCGACCCGGAACGGACTCGAACCGTCGACCTCCAGCGTGACAGGCTGGCGTGCTAACCGACTGCACCACCGGGCCAGATAATGGTGGGAACAACAGGGCTCGAACCTGTGACCCTATGCTTGTAAGGCATGTGCTCTCCCAGCTGAGCTATGCTCCCCTGCGTCCTTCCGAGTGGCGATCACTCATCAGCGACGGGTCTTATTATACACGCGGGTCCCCATTTTGTCAAGCACTTTTTTCGATTTATTTCAAGTTTCTTCAAATCTCTTTCAAGAGGTCCGAGATCTCCTCCGGCGTGAAGGTATAGACCTGATCACAGAACTGGCACTCGAGATTGATGGGCTTTCCTTCCGCGACGATCTCCTCGAGGTCTTTGCGGCCGATGGCAATGAGCGTCGAGGTCACGCGCTCGCGCGAGCAGTAGCAGCGATAGCTCACCGGCGTATTCTCGAGGAACTCCAGCTCGAAGCCGTCCAGCACGCGGCGCAGCATGGCCTCCGGCGTCAGCCCCTCGGAGAGCATGGGCGTCACGGCGCCTGCGGCGCGGATACCGGCCTCGAGCCGGTCGATGAGGGCGTCCGGCGCATCCGGCAGCAGCTGGATGAGATAGCCGCCCGCTACGCTGACCGTCTGGTCGCGGCCGACGAGCACACCGAGCGCACAGGCCGTCGGCGTCTGCTCGCTCTGGGCAAAGTATGCCGTCACATCATCGCCGATCTCGCCGGAGACGAGCGCGACGGAGCCGACGTAGGGTTCCTTCATCTGCAGATCACGGATGACCGTGAGCATGCCGTCCGTGCCGACGGCAGCGCCGACATCCAGCTTGCCCGCATACTTCTCCAGCAGCGTGATGCCGGGATTCTGCACATAGCCGCGGACATTGCCCTCGGCATCCGAAACGGCCAGCAGCGTCCCAAGCGGGCCGCCGCCCTTGATCTGCAGCGTCAGCGTGCCGTTTTCGACCTTCTGCATGTTGCCCATCATCGAGGCAGCCGTCAGAACGCGGCCGAGCGCGGCTGTGGCCGTGGGCGTGGTGTGGTGGATCTGGCGGGCGCGCTCCGCGATCCCCGTGGAGCAGATGGCCGTCGCCTTCAGAAAGCCATCCTTCGTGATGGCGCGAACAATATGATCCTGCATTGCAGTTACTCCTTCCATGCGGCAAAATACATGCGCTGCTCGTCCGGACCGGGCGGCGTCAGCGTGCGGTCGCCGAAGCACTCTACACGCGCAAAGCCCGCCTCGCGGAGCCACTGCTCCAGCGTGTCCGGGTCATAGGCATATTCACAGTGCTGCTCAAAGCTGCGCGCCCACAGTGCACCCCTGCGGCGGAACAGATCGATGCCATAGTAGCAGCAGTTCTCTTCTTCGTCAAATTCCGCGCGCCAGACGCAGTAGGACTCGTCATTCTCATCGAGGAAGACCTGTCCGTCCAGCCCGCGCAGCTTTTGTGGCGTGTTGATGTCGAAAAAGAACATGCCGCCGGGCCGCAGCGCGCGCCAGACGCGGTGAAACGTCTTGCGGCAATCCTCCGGCTCCGTCAGATAGTTCAGGCTGTCCAGGAGGCACACAATGGCCTCCACAGGCTCCGGCAGGGTCAGACGCTGCATGGGCTGGCAAATGAAGAACGGCGGGTTTTCCGCCATGGCTGCAGCCTTCTGTGCGGCGGCCGTCAGCATTTCCTCGGAAATATCCGCACCGGTGACGCGATAGCCGCGCTCCGCCAACAGCACGGACATAGAGCCGGTGCCGCAGGCAAGGTCCAGCACGGTCTTTGGCGAATGCCCCGCGCGCTGCAGGACGGTCTCGAAAAACTGCAGCACGGCGGCATAGTCCACATCGGTCGTCAGCCCGTCATACGCGCCCGCGAGCGTTTCATAGGGTTCCCTTGCTTCGGGGCTCATTTCTTTTCCTCCGCATCGACTTTTGCAAAAGCGCGCTCATAGCCGCCCGTACCGCCCGTCAGGCAGCGGTTCACGCGGCTGATGGTTGCGGAGCTGGCGCTCGTCTCGGCGAGGATGTCGCTGTAGATCATGCCGCGATCAAGCATGCGGGCGACCTCATAGCGCTGCTCCATGGCCTTCAGCTCCGGCTGTGTGCACAGGTCGACGAGAAAATCATAGCAGTCATCGAGCGAATCCAGCGCGGTGATCGCGCGATACAGCTCGCTGTTTTTATCTGAGCGTTTGTTCCTGCTGTCCATGGGATAACACCTCCGGATATTTGGATATCTTTATTTTAACACACTATATTGTGAAAGTAAACCGCATTCTGCGGATATTTACGGCAAATTGCGCAGAAATCTCCCCCGGTGCTTTGCGCCGGGGGAGATCAGAGCGTTTTTTACTTGTTGAAGATCTTGAAGATCTCGTCGATGTCGTTGATGTCCGAAGCGGCATCTGCGGGAATGCTCTGCTGCTTGCTGCCCGCGGCCGGCTTCGAGGAGGAATAGATTCCCTTCGACTCCGGCTTCTTCTCGTCAAAGCCGGTTGCGATGACCGTCACGCGCATCTCGTCCTCGAAGTCCTCGGAGAACGTCGCGCCGAAGATGATGTTCGCCTCGGGGTTCGCAGCTTCCATAACAATGTTTGCGGCAGTCTCGACGTCGTCGAGGCCGAGGTCCGCAGCGCCCGTCACGTTAATCAGGACGCCCGTTGCACCGTTGATGGAGGTCTCCAGCAGGGGGCTGGCGACGGCGGCCATGGCGGCCTGCTCAGCCTTCTCGCGGCCGGAGGCAATGCCGACGCCCATGTGTGCGCGGCCAGCGTTCTTCATGATGGAGGAAACGTCCGCAAAGTCGAGGTTGATGATGACGCGGTCGGAGTAGCCGACGAGCTCGGAGATGGAGGTCACGGCCTGCTTCAGCACATCGTCTGCGATGCCGAATGCGTTGGCGAACGTGATCTTCTGATCCGTAACGTACTTCAGACGGTCGTTCGGGATGATGATGAGGGAGTCGACCTTATCGGACAGGGCGGCGATGCCGGACTCTGCCTGCTTCATGCGGTTTGCACCCTCGAACTTGAAGGGCTTCGTCACGACACCGACGGTCAGGATGCCGGCCTCATGTGCGAGATCCGCAATGATCGGGGCTGCGCCCGTGCCGGTGCCACCGCCCATACCGGCGGTGATGAAGACCATGTCTGCGCCCTCAAGGCACTTGGAGATGGCCGCGCGGCTCTCCTCGGCGGACTTCTTGCCGATGTCGGGCTTGGAGCCTGCGCCCATGCCGCCCGTCAGCTTCTCACCGATCTGCAGCTTGTTATCGCACTTGGACTTATTGAGATCCTGACGATCCGTGTTCACAACGACGAATTCGACTCCGCCGATGCCGCTGGTGATCATCCGGTTGACAACGTTGTTGCCGGCGCCGCCGACACCGATCACTTTGATATTTACGACCTTATCTGTGTAAGTTTCAGACATTGACAATCTCCTCCTATGTATCCACTGTTCGGGCGCGGCGCGCCGTACATAATATATGCAGATTTATACCGTTTTATTTTATCGTGGAATGGTCCGCAGGTCAATAGACTTTCTCGGATTTCAGAAAATAATTTACATTTTCCGTATCGTTTTCACTGCTTCGGGGTGAATCTGGCCTCGCTTCCCTCGCTGAAGGACAGATCGATCGTACCGGTCTGGTAATCCGCGAGGCTTTCGAGCACCTTTTCAAGATAGGCCAGCTTATAGGGGAGATTCTCGGAATTTCCCAGCTTGACCTCGTACTGATCGCCGTACCAGAACGAGAGCTCATAGGAGCTCGGCACGGCGACGGACGCGGCCTTCTTCGTAAGCCCAGCCTCCTCGAGCGCCTGCAGCAGCGCGCACAGCGCGTCGTGCTGGCCCTGCGCGGCGACGTCATCGTCCCCGGCGACTGTGAGCTGCTGGCCGACGACCGGGTCGGCGAGCTGCAGGCCCGTCACGGCGATGTGGCCGCGCGCGGCGGTCTCGTCGATCTTTTCCGTGATCTTGCCGTCCGCCGTGATAAGATAGGAAGCACCGTCCGCGCCCTGCGCCGCATAGGTGACGTCATATTCCGTCACGGTCAGCTCCAGCGTGTCCGGCAGGCGGCGCGTGACCTGCACCGTGCTGACATAGGGCAGCTCCGCCATGATATTCCCGGCGATGCGCGCACGGGAGAGCGTGAGCAGGTTGTCGCCCTGAGCCACGCCGCAGGCGGCGCGGATCTCGTCGGCAGTATAATATGCCGAGCCCGTCACCTCCACGGAGCGCACGCGGAAGAACAGCACCATGCTCAGCACGACGGCAGCAACGACCGCCGCCATGATGAGAATACGCTTCCAGACGCCGGGATTGATCCGGCGGCGCGTGCGGTGCCGCGCGCGCTTGCGCTGCTTCTGACGCAGCTCCTCCAGATGCGCCTGCTCGCGCCGCTGGTCACGGCGCTGCTGCGCAGCCTGTGCTGCGCGGGAATTTCGCTCCGGCGGCCTGCGCCGCGGCTCGTTTTTCTCGTGTTCCATGGTGTCCACCCCTCCGTGGGTCTTGTCAGCGTTCTGTAATGTCCGCGCCGCAGGCACGCAGCGTCGGAACGAGCTCCGCATAGCCGCGCTTCAGGTGCGCAGTCCCGGCAAGCTCGCTCTCGCCGCGGGCGCAGAGCGCTCCGATGACCATCGCAGCCCCGCCGCGCAGGTCCGTTGCCGTCATGCTTGCACCGTGCAGCTCCCGCACGCCCGTCACAACGGCGTAGCGCCGCGCGGCATGGATGTGCGCACCAAGCGCCCGCAGGGCCGGGACATGGCGGAAGCGGTCCTCAAACAGATTTTCTTCAAATACCGTCACGCCCTCCGCAACGGCCATGGCGGCCATCAGGGGCGCCTGCGCATCCGTCGGAAAGCCGTCATACGGCGCGGTGCGGATCGGCCCCGCCGCCCGCAGGCGGCTGCACCGCAGGCGGAGCATGCCGTTTTGCTGCGTGAGCGTGCAGCCCGCGCGCTCGAGCACAGCCAGAACAGCCGTCAGGTGCTCCGGCCGGACATTCGTGAGCGTCACGTCGCCGCGCGTTGCGGCAGCCGCGGCCAGATACGTCGCCGCCTCCATGCGGTCCGGCAGGACCGTGTGGCATGCGCCGGTGAGCGGAACGCCGCCGCGGATGCGCAGCAGGCTCCCCTCGCCGCGGATGTCTGCGCCGCAGGCGCGCAGGAAGGCGATCAGGTCGCCGATCTCCGGCTCACGCGCGGCGTTGCACAGCGTCAGTGTTCCCCGGCAGCCGAGCGCCGCAAGGATGAGATTCTCCGTTGCGCCGACGCTTGGAAGCGGCAGTGCGACCGTGCAGCCGTGAAGGCCGTCGGTCCGGGCCGAAATATGCTCGCCGTCAAGCGTGATCTCCGCACCCATCCGGCGCAGGCCGCGCAGGTGCAGATCGATCGGCCGCGCGCCGAGCACGCAGCCGCCGGGCAGGCTCAGCTCCGCCGTGCCGAAGCGCGCGAGCAGCGGCCCGAGGAACAGGACGGCAGCGCGCATTTTCCGCATGAGTTCTGCCGGAATATCTGACCGGCATGCGGAGCCGGCATCGACTGCAACGATCCCGCCGTGCTGCTCCACCGCGCAGCCAAGGTGGCGCAGAATGGCGCAGGCAGCCGTGACGTCGGAAATATCCGGGCAATCGTGAAGCTCGCAGCGCGCGCCGGTCGCCAGCGTGGCAGCCAGCAGCGGCAGCGCGGCATTTTTTGCGCCGTGCAGCGCAATGCGACCGTGCAGCGGCGTTCCGCCGCGGATGCAGAATATGTCCATGACCGACCTCCGGATGGGAAGATGCCCCATCCTATGCGGCGGTCAGGATTTGTGTGTTTTAGCCAGATTCAGAATGATATCACAGATGCGGGACGCGGAATCGACGACCGCCAGCTCCTGCAGCGCCCTGCGCATGGCAGCGCGGCGCGGGGCGTCGGCCAGCAGCTCCTGCGTCGTGCGGAACAGCAGCTCGCCGTCGCAGTGGTTCTCATGCAGTACGACGGCCGCGCCGTGCTGCTCGAGGATGCGGGCGTTTTTCTCCTGATGATCGTTCGTCACATTCGGCGACGGGACGATGATGCACGGCGTGCCCGCTGCGGCGATCTCGTTGAGTGTCGAGGCTCCGGCGCGGCTGATGACCACATCGGCCGCCGCCATAAGCTCCGGCATGTTATAGATATATTCCTGCATCGTGATGAGCGGGTGCTTTTCCAGCTCGACTCCCTGCTCCTTCACATAGTCCGGCATCCAGCGCCAGCCGAACGAGCCGGTCGCATGGATATGCCGCCAGCAGTCCTGCTCGCATTCGAGCTTCATGAACTGCGCGATCTTCTTGTTCATTTCGCGCGCGCCGAGACTGCCCCAGGCAGAGACGATCATCGGCGTCTTCTCGTCGAGGCCGAGAGCGCGGCGGGCGTCGGCGCGGCGGGTGAAGACGAACTCCTCCCGTACGGGCATACCGACCGCGATAACACGGGACGGGTCGCGGTAGGCCGAGCGGCTGTCCGCGAAACTCACCAGGATGCGGTCGACCTTGTCGGCCACCATTTTTGTGGCGAGGCCCGGCACGGCGTTTGACTCGTGCACGGCCGTGGGAATGCCGAGGCGCGCGCCCTCGTGGAGCATCGGATAGCTGGCATAGCCGCCCGTGCCGAGGATGACGTCCGGCTGGAAATCGCGGATGATGCGGTCCGCCTTTTTCAGTGCGCGGCGGATGGAGAGCGCAGCCCTGACGTTATGCCGGATGGCGCTCGGCTTCAGGCTGCGCATATAGCTGGAGATCTGCAGCGTTTCGAGCCGGAAGCCCTCGCGCGGGACCAGAGTGGCCTCCATGCCGTCCTCCGCGCCGACAAACAGGATCTCGCTGTCCGGACGGCGCTCGAGCAGCACGCGCGCAACGGCAAGGGCGGGATTGATGTGTCCGCCCGTTCCGCCGCAGGTGAATACGGCCTTCATGGGCCTGCCTCCTTTGACTTATCTGGGACTTTGGGTAATGCTGCGCGACACATTCAGCACGATGCCGTTTTCGGCGAGCTGCATGATGAGCGCGGTTCCGCCATAGGAGAAGAACGGCAGCGAAATGCCCGTGGAGGGCAGAAGATTCGTCACAACGGCGACGTTCAGGAACACCTGCAGGGCCAGAAGCGTCGTCAGGCCTGCGGCCAGCAGCATGGAGAAGCGGTCGCGCGCATGCATGGCGATCCAGTAGCCGCGGATGATGAGCAGAGCGAACAGGATGAGGATGCCGATGGCTCCTACAAAGCCCAGCTCCTCGCACGCAATGGCGAAGATATAGTCGTTATGCTCCTCCGGCAGGTAGAGATACTTCTGGCGGCCGCGGCCGAAGCCGAGGCCCAGCAGGCCGCCGGAGCCGATGGCATACTGCGACTGCAGCACCTGCAGGCCCTTGTCGAGCGGGTCGTTCTCCGGGTGCAGCCATGCGCTGATGCGTCCGCCGGTGTAGCCCTTCGTCAGAAGATAAACGGCAACGAGCAGGCAGCCCAGAATAACAAGACCGACCAAATACTTCCAGTCCGTACCGCCGAGCGTCATGAGGATAAAGCCGAGTGCCAGAATGATGAGCGTCGCAGACATGTGCGGTTCGAGGTAGAGCAGCACGGCGATGATGCCGAGGATCACGACATAGGGCGCCACACCGTAGCGGATCGTCTTCATATCCCGCGTGTGCGCCGCCATAATGGCCGCAAACGAGCAGATGACGCCGAATTTTGCAATCTCGGACGGCTGGAAGCTCACGAAGCCGAAGTCGAGCCAGCGCGTCGCGCCGCCGCTCTCCGTGCCGATGAACGGCACGAGGACCAGCAGGCCGATGGACGCAGCCAGGATCAGGAGCGACAGCTTCTGATACCATTCATATGGCACGCGGCTGATGAGCCACATCACACCGATGCCCATCACGGCAAAAATGAGCTGATTCACGAAGACTGAGGCTGCGTTTTTCGTCTCGTAATAAGCGCGGGCATAGCTTGCGGAGAACAGCACCAGCAGGCCGATGGCCACCAGCAGCAGCGTCAGCAGCAGGTACGGCAGGTCAATGACGCCGAGATCGCTCTCCACAACACGCACCGCGCTCTTTTTCAGTTGCTTTTCTCTGTGGGACATGGCCGCACCTCCTCTCCGCGGGATAGCGTGCAGAAATCAGATCAGAACCAGATGCGCACGCCGAACCAGGCGATCACGCACATGATCACGGTGACGGAGACGAAGACCACCCAGATTTTTTTCTCCGACCAGCCGCACATTTCAAAATGATGATGGATCGGGGCCATCTTGAAGATGCGCTTGCCATGCGTCAGCTTGAAGTAGCTCACCTGCAGGATATCGGACAGCGTCTCAATGATGTAGATGAGGCCCACGAACAGCAGCACGAGCGGCATATCGAGCGCATAGGCAAGGCCGCACACCGCGCCGCCGAGATACAGCGAGCCGGTGTCGCCCATAAACGTCTTGGCGGGGTAGAAATTATAGAACAGGAAGCCGCCGAGCGCGCCGACAAGCGTCGCCGGGAACGTGGCAAGGCCCCACTGCTTCGCCGTCATGGACACGAGCGTGAAGAACAGCATCACGGGAAGCGTCACGCCCGTGGCAAGGCCGTCGATGCCGTCCGTCAGGTTGACGGCGTTGACGCAGCCGACGATGATGAACACGGACAGCGCCAGATAGACCAGCGGCGGGATGTGGACGAGCGGCTCCCGGACAAACGGGATATAGAGATCATACGTCAGGGCATTCGTAAAATGCATGCCGGCGAGGAACAGGCAGGCCGCCAGCACCTGCAGAACGAGCTTCTGCAGGCCCGTCAGGCCGAGATTGCGCTTTTTCTTCACCTTGATGAAGTCATCGGCAAAGCCGATCAGGCCGAACATCAGCGCCAGCGCCAGCACAAGCAGGTGTTTATAGTCGCCGGTCTCGCGCATGGCATGCCAGCCGGTGACGATGCACAAAAGCGACGACAGAATAAAGACGATGCCGCCCATGGTCGGCGTGCCCGCCTTGCCCTGATGCCACTTCGGGCCGACTTCCCGGATGGACTGGCCCGCCTTCAGCGCGCGCAGCGCCGGAACAAGCCCCCGGCCGAGCAGCAGCGCCAGAACGAAGCCGCCCAGCACCGAAACAAGGATCCAGATCAGCGTAGGTTCCATTTTTCATTCCCCCATATGTTCTTTCGTTTTCAAAAAGTGCGCAAGCACCTGCTCCATATGCATGCCGTGGCTGCCCTTGAACAGCAGCGTGTCTCCTGCGCGGCAGGTCTCCTCCAGCGCAGCGACGAGCGCATCGTGCGTGGCAAAGGCCCGTGCCCCGGCAAGGCCCGCCTCGTGCGCGCCCTGCACATAGCATTCGCTGCACGGGCCGTAGGCCAGCAGCAGATCCGCCGTCTTTGCGGCCTCGCGGCCGACCCCGGCATGGAGCTCCGGCGCAAAATCGCCCAACTCCAGCATACCACCGAGTACAGCGATGCGGCGGCCCTCCGTCGGCGTGCCTGCCAGCACCCGCAGCGCGGCGCGCATGGACTCGGGCCCGGCGTTGTAGCAGTCGTCAATGATCGTCATGCCCGCCGCATGGCTGACCCGCTGCCGCAGCGGCGCATAGGACCGCAGGCCTTCTGCGATCTGCTCCGGGCTCAGCCCAAGCAGCAATCCGACGGCCGCAGCCGCCAGCGCGTCGAGCACATTGTGCAGGCCCGGCACGCTCAGTGCGGCCTCAAAGCTCTTTCCGAAGGCGTGGACCGTAAATTTGCTTCCCTCTGCCGATTCGCACACGCGGGAGGCGCGCACGTCGCAGCCCTCGGACAGGCCGAAGCACACGGCGTGATACCGCGCGGCCAGCGGCCGCAGCAGGGCGTCGTCCCCGTTGAAGATCACGCGTCCGCCGGGACGCAGGCCCTCGAGGATCTCAAGCTTGGCGCGGAGGATGCCCTCTCGCGAGCCGAGATTTTCGATGTGCATCGTGCCGATGTTCGTGATCACGGCCAGGTCCGGCTGCGCGATGCGCGTGAGCACGGACAGCTCGCCGAAGTGGTTCATTCCCATCTCGAGCACGGCCGCCTCGCAGTCCGGCTTCAGCCGCAGGACGCTGACCGGCAGGCCGATCTCATTGTTATAATTCTTTTCCGTCCACTGCGTGTGCAGTGCCGTGCGCAGGACGGCGGCGATCATTTCCTTCGTCGTCGTCTTGCCGACGCTTCCCGTGATGCCGACGCAGCGGCACGGCAGGCTCTCGCGGTAGCCGCGGGCGATGTCACGCAGGGCGCGGGACGTGTCTTCGACATAGATCGCAGGACCGTCCACCGGGCGGCTGGCCAGCACGGCAGCCGCGCCGCGCTCCAGCGCGGAGGCCGCAAAGTCATGGCCGTCGCGCGCGCCGGGCAGGGCTGCGAACAGCTCGCCGGGCCGGATCAGGCGAGAATCAAAATTTGCGCCGAAAAACGGCCGTTCTTCCAGCTCGGGGGCGATCTGACCGCCGCACCACGCGGCGGCCTGCCCGAGCGTCAGGGTCTTATTGCTCATGGTCTTCCTCTTGCAGACAAGCGGCGACTTCCTCGCGCTCGTCAAAGTGAATTTTTTCCGTACCGAGGACCTGATAAGTCTCATGTCCTTTTCCGGCGAGCACTATCATATCATCTTTTTGCGCGAAACGCAAGGTCATGCGGATGGCCCTGCGGCGGTTCTCCTCCACATAGACGGGCTTCTCCGTCTGCGGGATCCCGGCAAGGATCTCGCGGATGATGGCCATCGGCTCCTCCGTGCGGGGGTTATCCGACGTCACAACGAGCACGTCGGCCAGCCGCGCGGCGATCTCGCCCATGATGGGGCGCTTTGTCCGGTCGCGGTCGCCGCCGCAGCCGAACAGCACAATGAGGCGGCCGCGGCAGAAGTCGCGCACGGAACGGAGAATGTTCTCCAGTCCGTCCGGCGTGTGGGCATAGTCGATGAGAACGGTGTAATCGCGGCCCGGCGTGGGCACGACCTCGATGCGGCCCTTTACGCCCGCCGCCGTGCCGAGCGCGCGGCAGGCGTCCTCCAGCCCAATGCCGAGGGCGCGGGCAATGCCGAGCGTCAGAAGCGCGTTCGAGACCGTGAAGCGGCCGGGGATGCCGATGCGGACATGTGCCGCCTTCTCCCCTTCCCGCACGTCCATCGCCACATGATCCGGCGCAAGCTGCACCTGCTCTGCGCGCAGCGCGGCGTCCTTCCCGGTGCCGACGAGCAGCAGCGCACAGGCCGCGCCCTGCAGCATGGTCCGGTAAGCCGGATCGTCCGCATTGAGCACACCCGTCCGGCAAAGCCGGAACAGGCGGGCCTTGGCAGCTCCGTAGGCCTCCATGGTCTTATGGAAATCGAGGTGGTCCTCCGTCAGGTTCGTGAACGCACCGACCGTGAACGGGATGCCGTCCACGCGGTGCAGCGCCAGCGCATGGGACGAGACCTCCATCACCACATGCGTGCAGCCCGCATCGAGCATCTGCCGCAGCAGGCCCTGCAGGGCAAAGCTCTCGGGCGTCGTGCGCTCCGTGGGGACGACGGTGTCGCCGATGCGGTTTTCGATCGTGCCGATGAGGCCGACCTTCGCGCCGAGCGTCTGCTCGAGCACATGCTTGACAAGGCAGGTCACGGTCGTCTTGCCGTTCGTCCCCGTCACGCCGATCATGCACAGGCGCTCCGCCGGATGGCCGAACCAGTTGCAGCCGAGCTGCGCCAGCGCCGCGCGCGCATCGCGCACGCGCACCCACGGCGTGTGCTCCGGCATGTCGTGCTCGCACAGCACGCAGGCCGCGCCGCGCGCAAGGGCGGCGGGAATGAAGCGGTGGCCGTCCGTGGCATAGCCCGAAATGGCGGCAAACAGCTCGCCGGGCGCGGTCGAGCGGGAATCATAGCTCACGCCCGTCAGCTCCAGCTCCGGGTCGGCGTTCTGTTCGAGCACCTCGATGCCCTGCAAAAGCTCGTGTAATTTCATTGCATTCAACCTTCTTTAATCCAGTGCGGTCGTATCCGTGAATGTGACGGCGATCATCGTGCCGCGCGGGACCTTTGTTCCGGCGTCGATGTCCTGCTTTGTCACCACGACGTACCATGCATTCGAATCCGTGCCCTTGGCCTGCAGATAGAGCCCGAGCTGGGACAGCGTCGTGCTGGCCTGCGCCACGGTCATACCCGTCAGATTCGGCACCTCGACCTCGTCGGTCGGCATGGAATCGTCCGTATAGAGCAGCACGGTCGAATTGCCGGGCAGCTCACGGCCGTGGGCCGGGATCTGGCTGACGATCTTGTCGCCGTCGCCGATGATCTTGTAGTTCAGGTGATCTTCCTCCAGAATGGCAGCCGCCTCGGACTCGGTCTTCCCGGCCAGATTCGGCATGCGGACCGTCACGCGGGACATATCCACCTCGGAATAATCCGGCTCGACGCCGAGATAGGGCAGAATATCCTCCATCACGCGGGCGACGGTCGGCGCGGCCATAACGCCGCCGGAGATATAGGTGCCGGTGGCGGGGTTCGGCGTATCAAGTGCGATGAGTACCACATACTCCGGATCGTCCATCGGCGCAATGCCGACAAACGAGACGATCTTGTCGTTCGTCTGCTGACCGTTCGAATCGGTCTGGTCGGTCTTTTCGGCCGTGCCGGTCTTGCCGCCGATGCGGTAGCCGACGACGCTGCCGTTCTTTGCCGTGCCCTCCGTGACGACGGACTCAATGATCTGCCGCATCGTGGCGGACGTCTCCTCGGAGATGACCTGCCGCACGACGGTGCGGGCGTTCTGCTGCACGACGTTGCCCTCGGAGTCGACGATCTCCGAGACGACATAGGGCTCGAGCAGGTAGCCGCCGTTCACCACGGCGGAAATAGCCGTGACGAGCTGGATGGGCGTCGGCTTGATGGTCTGGCCGAACGACGTTGCGATGAGGTAGCTCGTGCCGTAGGAGGCGGTGTTGGCCAGGCGCTCGCGCGTGTGGAACACGCCGGAGGCCTCGCCTGGCAGGTCGATGCCCGTCTGCTCCATCAGGCCGAAGGCGCGGCAGTAGTCATACAGCGTGCCGCCGCCCGTCCGCAGGCCGATGTGGGCGAAGGCGATGTTGCAGGATTTCTGCAGGGCCTGCGCCGTGGTCTCGCTGCCGTGGCCGGCATGGTTCCAGCAGTTGAGGATCTGCTCGCGGCCCTCGATCTTCTCGGAGCCGCCGCAGTAGAACGTATCGGCCGTCGTGACTGCGCCGGAATCGAGCGCCGCCGCCAGCGTGAGGATCTTGAACGTCGAGCCAGGTTCATAGCCGTCGGAGACGCAGCGGTTGCGCCACTGCTTCAGGCGGGCGTCGCGCACGGCGGCGTTATAGGCGTTGAAGGCCTCCGTGCGGGCCGTGGAATTTTCGGGCTGCTTTTCCGCCTTGGTGTAAAGCTCTTCGATCTGTGTGCGCAGGTCCTCGTCATAAATTTCCTGATAATCGTTCGGGTCATAGCTGCCGAGCGTGCACATGGCGACGATCTCGCCCGTTTTGCAGTTCATAACGATGCCGAACGCGCCGTTGAGCACGTCATAGCGGTCCACGGCGTCCTGCATCTGCTTCTGCAGATAATACTGCACCGTCGTGTCGAGCGTCAGGTGGATGCTGTCGCCGTCGGACGCCTGATAATACTTCTCATAGGAATAGAGCATCTGCGTCTCGTAGTTGCCCTTCGTCGTGATGACGGCTCCGGCCGTGCCCTGCAGCTCGTCATTATAATAGGCCTCCAGCCCCTCGGAGCCGACGTTCTCGGTGTTCGTAAAGCCGATGATCTGCGCCGCGACATCGTGATAGGGATAGTAGCGCTGCGAATCCGGCTCGAGATGCACGCCGATGATCTTATCCTCCGCAATGATCTCGCGGACCTTGTCGCAGACCTCCTGCGCCTGGCGGCGCTTGATGACCTTGTAGCGCAGGCTCGTATCGGCGGCCTGCTCCTCGATCCAGCCCGCATCCAGATCGAGCACGGCCGCGAGCTTCTTTGCCAGCGCCGGGACGTCGACCTTGTTCTGCGACAGCTCCAGCGGGTCGAGGAAAACATTCTCCACGCTCGACGAGGCCGCCAGCACATTGCCGTTGCGGTCATAGATCGTGCCGCGCGAGGCGGTGACGCTCGTGCTGCGGGTCTGGTTGCGGATGGCCTTTGCCTCATAATAATCGTGGTCGACGAGCATGAGCTTCACGAGCATGCCCGCCACGGCGCAAAAGCTGACGACACCCAGCAGGATCATCAGGCAAAAGATGCCCTTGCGCACATGGGTCGTCGAGACCTCCTCGCGCTTCGGCGCGCGGCGGCGTCTTCTCTGCGGTTGCTGCTTCATAGTATTCCCTCCCGGGGCAAAACAGTGGAAAAAAGATGGGCGGCAATTCTCACTCACCGCCCATGCTCTGTATACGATATGAATCGGGCGGCGGGACCATGCCTGAAATGGCCGTCCCTCCCGAAATTCTGCGGCAGGCTCAGGAGAAGTAGTTGATGGCGTCCGTAAAGGCGCTGCGGAATGCGTCGATCACGCGGACGAACACATTCTTCTCCGCAGGCGCGGCATAGACCTCCGTCGTATCGTCCGCATCGACCTGCACATAGATGATCTGCGAGCTGCCCGGCTGGCGCATGCCAAGCTCCTTGGCGCGCTTTTCGATCTGCTCGAGATCGAGGGCATTGTCATACTGCGACTGCAGTCTGGCCTGCTGCTCCTCCAGCGTGCTGAGCTGCGTCTGCAGCTTGCCGACATCGCTGCGCGCCTCATAGAGGCGGATATAGCTGAACACCACCAGAGCAAGCATCAGTACGGCGGCGGCCGCGCCGAGCGCCGTCAGGGGCGAGATACCCAGACGTGCACGGACATGGCGCGCCGGCTTGTGCCGCGCAGGCGCGTCCGGCAGACGCTCCGGCTGCTCCAGAGGCTGTGCGGTATTCCGGCGGCGGACATCATAGGCCGCCGAGCCGTTGCTGCGATAAGGGTCTGCCATGGTGGCTCATCCTTTCTGTCAAAGTTTTTCCGCAACGCGGAGCTTTGCGCTCCGGGCGCGGGGATTTTCCTCCAGCTCCGCAGGGCTGGAGACGATAGGCTTGCGCGTAACGAGCTTCACGAGCGGCTTTTTGCCGCAGACGCACACCGGGAATTCCGGCGGGCAGGTGCAGCCGCGCGCCGCCTGCTGCATCTCGCTCTTGACGATGCGGTCCTCGAGCGAATGGAAGGTGATGACGGCCAGTCTGCCGCCGGGATTGAGGCGGCCGACCGCAGCCTGCATCATGCGGCTGACGGCGCCGAGCTCATCGTTCACGGCGATGCGGATGGCCTGAAAGCTTCTCTTTGCGGGGTGCTGCTTTTCGCGCAGCGCCTGCGCGGGCATGGCCGAGCGGATGATGTCCACCAGCTCCAGCGTCGTTTCGATGGGCGCTTTCTCACGCGCCCGGCAGATGGCCGCCGCGATCTGCGGTGCATAGCGCTCCTCGCCGTAATCATAGAGAATGCGGCGCAGCTCGCCCTGCGGCCAGGTGTTGACGACCGCCCCCGCCGTGAGCGCGTCGTCCTTATCCATACGCATATCGAGCGGGGCGTCCGCCATGTAGGAAAAGCCGCGCGAAGCATCGTCGAGCTGCGGCGACGAAACGCCGAGGTCGAACAGCATGCCGTCCACGGCCGGAATGCCAAGGGAATCGAGGATCGCGTCGATCTCCGCAAAATTGGAATGCACGAGCGTCACGCGGTCGGCATAGGGGGCCAAGCGCTCCTTTGCGGCGGCCAGCGCCGTGCGGTCGCGGTCCACGCCGATGAGACGCCCACCCTCCGTCAGGCGGCGGGCGATCTGACTGGAATGCCCGGCGCCGCCGAGCGTCCCGTCGAGGTAGATCCCGTCCGGGCGGATGTTCAGCGCGTCAATGCACTCCTGCAGCAATACGGATTTATGTTGAAATTCCATCAGATCCCGATCTCTTCCATCAGTGCGGCCAGCTCCTCGGCGGAGACATTGGCCTCTTCCTCCTCGTAGCGCTCTGCCGCCCAGATCTCAGCGCGGCCGGCCTGCCCGAGGAAATAGACCTCCTGCTGGATCCCGGCATACTTGCGGAGATCGTCCGGCAGCAGGAAGCGGCCCTGCTTGTCCGGCTCACAGCGGACGACGTTGGCAAAGAACGTGCGCAGGCCGCGGGCCTTGGACGACGGCGCAGCCTTGCTGCGCTCGACGATGCGCTGCCACTCCTCCTCGGTATAGACCGTCAGGCAGGGGTCCAGTGAACGGGCAACATAGAACGCGCTGCCGAGCTCCTCGCGCAGCTTGGCGGGAACGAACAGCCGTCCCTTGGGGTCAAGCGTGTGCTTGTATTTGCCGAACATTCCCTCACCTCCGCTCCATTTTGCTCACATTTCATCCATTTCGCTCCACTTCGCTTGTAGTATACTATTCCTGCCCCAAAAATGCAATCACTTTTTCGGATTCTGCCCGAGATTTTTCCGGAAATTTTTCCCATAAACCCGCGAAAACCGAATTTTTGAACATATGTTTGCCTATATTATGGTAACAAGCCCCAAGGCGCACAAAAAGGCCCGTACAGCGATCCACTGCACGGGCTCAACTGCCGGGAAACCCCTTCGGGCTTTTCCGGCAAAAGGCTTGCAGTCCGCTGCGCGCACGAATCGCCCGCCAAGGGCGGACAATTCGCACACTGGCGGACTGAGCGGTATTTTCTCCGACGTACACGCCGCCGGAGAAAATGATCTTACTTCATTCGCCGCCTGCGGGCGGCGAACTCTGCGAGGCATTTGGACGTGCAAAAAGCCCGTGCAGCGATCCACTGCACGGGCTGATTGGCTTTTCAGCTGCACCACGCGGTCCGGCGGAGGCCGAAGCCGCAATGGCGCGGGAATTTTATTTACTTCTGCTCGTTATCGATCATGCTCTGGGTCACAGAGGACTCCGGCCAGTTGGTCGGCTCGAAATCGCGGTAGATATCGAGGCCGGAACCGGCGGGGATGAGCTTGCCGATGATGACGTTCTCCTTCAGGCCGACCAGATGGTCTACCTTGCCCTTGATAGCGGCTTCGGTCAGGACCTTCGTCGTCTCCTGGAAGGAGGCTGCGGACAGGAAGGACTCCGTGGCAAGGGACGCCTTCGTGATACCCATGAGGATGAGGGAATCCGTGGCCAGACGGAGGTCCGTCTCGCCCGCATCGATGCGCGCCTGCACAACGGCATTGGCGTCCTCGAACTCGTAGACATCCACGACGGTGCCGCTCAGGAGCGTGGTGTCGCCGGGATCCTCGACGCGCACCTTGCGCATCATCTGACGGATGATGACCTCAATGTGCTTGTCGTTAATGTCAACACCCTGCTGGCGGTACACGGCCAGAACGCCCTGCGTCAGATATTCCTGCACGGCCTCGACACCGGAAATGCGCAGCACATCATGCGGGTTGAGCGCGCCGTCGGTGATGGGCTCGCCCTTGCGCACACGCTTTCCCTGCTCGACCTTCAGGCCGACGGAATACGGGACCTGATAGAGCTTGACCTCGCCGTCGTCCGCGGTGATCGTGATGTCGCGCAGCGCGCTGCGGTGGCTCTCGTCGATCTCGACGACGCCGTCGATCTCGGCAATGGCCGCCATCTTCTTCGGCTTTCTGGCCTCGAAGAGCTCTTCGACTCGCGGAAGGCCCTGCGTGATATCGTCGCCGGCAACGCCGCCGGTGTGGAAGGTACGCATGGTCAGCTGCGTGCCCGGCTCGCCGATGGACTGGGCGGCGATGATGCCGACCGCCTCGCCGAGGTTCACAAGCTCGGACGTTGCAAGGTTCATGCCGTAGCACTTGGCGCAGACGCCGCTGCGGGCGCGGCAGCCGAGCACGGTACGGGCATAGACGGAGTGAATGCCGTGTGCCTCGAGCATCTTGGCATCGTCCTCATGCATCATGCGGTTGTTCGGGATGAGCACCTCGCCCGTCTCCGGATCGACGATATCATGCACCGGGAAGCGGCCATGGATGCGGGAGCCGAAGGACTCGATGACCTGGCCCTTTTCCACGACCTCGGACAGGTGGATGCCATGCGTTGTGCCGCAGTCGGGGATGCGGATGATGACCTCCTGCGAGACGTCGACCAGACGGCGCGTCAGGTAGCCGGAGTCGGCGGTACGCAGCGCAGTGTCGGTCAGGCCCTTACGGGCGCCTCGGGAGGAGATGAAGTATTCCAGAGCGGAAAGGCCTTCACGGAAGTTTGCCTTAATCGGAATCTCGATCGTGCGGCCGTTCGTATCTGCCATCAAGCCGCGCATACCGGCGAGCTGACGGATCTGGTTCATGCTGCCGCGGGCGCCGGAGTCGGCCATCATATAGATCGGGTTGAAGCGGTCAAGGTTCTCCTGCAGAGCGCCGGTGACGTCCTTGATCGTCTGCTCCCACTGGTGGACAACGAGGCGATAGCGCTCGTCGTTCGTGAGGAAGCCGCGCTTGTACTGGCGGTCGATCTTGACTGTCTGCTTCTCGGCCTCTTCGATGAGAGCGTACTTCTTCTCCGGGATGGCCATATCGGCGATGGAGACGGTGATGGCGCCCTTCGTGGAGTACTTGTAGCCGAGGGCCTTGACGCGATCAAGCATCTCGGTGGCGATGGTGAAGCCGTGACGGCGGATGCACTTGTCGATGATGACGCCGAGTTTCTTCTTGCCAACGAGGAAGCTGACCTCAAGGTCGAACAGATGCGCGGGATCGCTGCGGTCCACGAAGCCAAGGTCCTGCGGGATCGGCTCGTTGAAGATCAGGCGGCCGACCGTCGCCGTGATGATGCGGTACTGCATCACGCCGTCGATCTCCTTGCCGTAGCGCACGCGGATGGGCGCATGCAGGCCGATGCAGCCATCGGCATAGGCCGTGATGGCCTCATCGACGCTGGAATAGGCATGCAGCGGCAGATAGGACGGGGCGCGCTTCTTCTCGTTCTCGGCCTTCTCGACCGCGGCTTCCACAAGGTCGCCGTCGACGAGCTGGTTCACGGGAAGGTCGAAGTCACCCGCATCGGTCACAAAGACCTGCTCCGCACCCTTCTCCTCCTTGCCCAGACGGACATAGGTCAGGTAGTAGGTACCGAGGATCATATCCTGCGTCGGCACGGTGACGGGCTTGCCGTCCTGCGGGCGCAGCAGGTTGTTTGCGGAGAGCATCAGCACGCGGGCCTCTGCCTGGGCCTCTGCCGACAGCGGGACGTGGATTGCCATCTGGTCGCCGTCGAAGTCGGCGTTGAAGGCGGTGCAGCACAGCGGGTGCAGCTTCAGGGCGCGGCCCTCGACCAGCACCGGCTCAAAGGCCTGAATGCCGAGGCGGTGCAGCGTCGGCGCACGGTTGAGCATGACGGGGCGGTCCTTGATGATGTCCTCGAGGGCATCCCAGACCTCGGGCTCGCCCTTGTCGATCTTCTTCTTGGCGCTCTTGATGTTGTTGGCAACACCGTCCTCGACGAGCTTCTTCATGACAAACGGGCGGAACAGCTCAATGGCCATTTCCTTCGGCACGCCGCACTGATAGAGCTTCAGCTCCGGGCCGACGACAATAACAGAACGGCCGGAATAGTCGACGCGCTTGCCCAGCAGGTTCTGGCGGAAGCGGCCCTGCTTGCCCTTGAGCATGTCGGACAGGGACTTCAGCGCACGGTTGTTCGCACCGGTGACAGCGCGGCCGCGGCGGCCGTTGTCGATGAGGGCGTCCACGGCCTCCTGCAGCATGCGCTTTTCGTTGCGGATAATGATATCCGGCGCATTGAGCTGGATGAGGCGCTTGAGGCGGTTGTTGCGGTTGATAACGCGGCGGTAGAGGTCATTGAGGTCGGACGTTGCGAAACGGCCGCCGTCGAGCTGGACCATCGGGCGGATGTCCGGCGGGATGACCGGCAGGACATTCATGATCATCCACTCGGGCTTGTTGCCGGAGGCGCGGAAGGCCTCGGCGACCTCGAGCCGCTTGATGATGCGCAGCTTCTTCTGGCCGCTGGCGTTGACGAGCTCGCTGCGGAGCTGGCTGCACAGGGCCTCGAGATCGATCTCGGCCAGCAGCTTCTGCACGGACTCGGCGCCCATACCGGCCTCGAAATCGTTCTCATACTTTTCGCGCATGTCGCGGTATTCTTTTTCCGTCAGGATCTGGCACTTGCTCAGGGGCGTGTCGCCGGGATCCGTGACGATATAGTTGGCAAAATACAGGACCTTCTCCAGAATGCGCGGGCTGATGTCCAGCAGCAGGCCCATGCGGGAAGGGATGCCCTTGAAATACCAGATGTGGCTGCACGGCGCGGCCAGCTCGATGTGGCCCATACGCTCGCGGCGCACCTTGCTCCGGGTGACCTCGACGCCGCAGCGATCGCAGATCTTACCCTTGAAGCGGATCTTCTTATACTTGCCGCAGTGGCACTCCCAGTCCTTCGTCGGTCCGAAGATGCGCTCGCAGTACAGGCCGTCGCGCTCGGGCTTCAGGGTGCGGTAGTTGATGGTCTCCGGCTTTTTGACCTCGCCGTAAGACCAGTCGCGGATCATTTCCGGAGAAGCAATGCCGATTTTGATCGCGCTGAAGGTTTTATTGCTCATCGTCTGCCTCCTCCTTATTCTTCGTCCTCGGGCGCATCGGAGATGTCATACGGGCACTCCGGCTCGGGGTCTTCCTCTTCCTCGTCATCGTCGATGCCGATGATCTTTTCCAGAGCGTCGAGGCCCTGCTTCGCCTCGCTGTCGGCATCGATGCCGTAGCCGGAGGAGAGCACCTCGTTCTCATCGGTGACCAGATTCTCGCGGCCGGAGTCGGTGTAGACGATCTCATCATCATCGTCATCCTCCCGCAGCTCGATCTCCTCACCCTGATCGTCGAGCACGCGAACGTCGAGGCACAGGGCCTGCAGCTCCTTGACAAGGACCTTGAAGGACTCCGGAACGCCGGGCTTCGGCACGTTGTGGCCCTTGACGATGGCTTCGTACGTCTTGACACGGCCGGTCACGTCGTCGGACTTCACGGTCAGGATCTCCTGCAGCGTGTGGGCTGCACCGTAGGCCTCGAGGGCCCAGACTTCCATTTCGCCGAAGCGCTGGCCGCCGAACTGTGCCTTGCCGCCGAGCGGCTGCTGCGTGACCATGCTGTACGGGCCGGTGGAACGGGCATGGATCTTATCATCGACCAGATGATGGAGCTTGAGGTAATACGGATAGCCGACCGTGACAAGGTTATCGAACGGCTCGCCGGTGCGGCCGTCATACAGGACCGTCTTGCCGTCCTCGCGGAGGCCTGCCAGCTTCAGAGTCTCGCGGATGTCCTTCTCGTTCGCGCCGTCGAAGATCGGCGTTGCGACCTTCCAGCCGAGGGCGTGGGCGGCGTAGCCAAGGTGGACCTCCAGGACCTGTCCGATGTTCATACGGGACGGAACGCCCAGCGGGTTCAGTGCGATATCCAGCGGCGTGCCGTCCGGCAGGAACGGCATATCCTCCTCCGGGAGGATGCGGGAAACGACGCCCTTGTTGCCGTGGCGGCCGGCCATCTTATCGCCGACGGAAATTTTACGCTTCTGTGCGATATAGACGCGGACGATCTTGTTGACGCCGGGGGCCATCTCGTCGCCGTTCTGGCGGGTGAAGACCTTGACGTCCACGATGATGCCGGACTCGCCGTGCGGGACCTTCAGGGAGGTATCGCGGACCTCGCGGGCCTTTTCGCCGAAAATGGCGCGCAGCAGGCGCTCCTCAGCCGTCAGCTCGGTCTCGCCCTTCGGGGTGACCTTGCCGACGAGATAATCGCCGGACTTGACCTCTGCACCGATGCGGATGACGCCGTTCTCGTCGAGGTCCTTGAGGGTGTCCTCGCCGACGTTCGGGATATCGCGGGTGATCTCTTCCGGCCCGAGCTTCGTGTCGCGGGACTCGGTCTCGTATTCTTCAATATGAATGGACGTAAAGACGTCCTCGCGCACCAGGCGCTCATTGAGCAGGATGGCGTCCTCGTAGTTATAGCCTTCCCAGGTGACGAAGCCGACAAGCACGTTCTTGCCCAGTGCGATCTCGCCCTGCGAGCAGGCGGGGCCGTCGGCCAGGACCTGCTCCGTCGTCACACGCTCACCGACCGCGACGATCGGGCGCTGGTTGACGCAGGTGCCTTGGTTGGAGCGGGCGAACTTCGTCAGGGTGTAGTCGCGGACGCTGCCGTCGTCATAGCGGACGCTCACGCCGTCGGCGGAGACGCGGGTAACGACGCCGTCGCCCTCGGCCTTGATGCAGACCTCAGAGTCCACGGCGCACTTCTGCTCGACGCCGGTAGCGACGATCGGGGCCTCCGTGACCATCAGCGGCACGGCCTGACGCTGCATGTTCGCGCCCATAAGGGCACGGTTCGCGTCGTCGTTCTGCAGGAAGGGGATGAAGGCCGTTGCGATGGAGGTCATCATCTTCGGCGAGACGTCGATATAGTCGATGACCTCGCGATCGACGGCGATGATCTCGTCGCGGTGGCGGCAGGTGATGCGCTCGTTGAGGAGCATGCCGTTCTCGTCGACCGGCTCCTTTGCCTGCGCGATATGATAATCGTCCTCGACGTCGGCGGACATGTATTCCACTTCGTCCGTCACGCGAGAGCCGACATATTTACCGTTTTCGTCGTAGACGCGCTCGACCTTGCGGTACGGCGCTTCGACGAAGCCGTATTCATTGATCTGGGCGTAACTCGCCAGATAGTTGATCAGGCCGATGTTCGGACCTTCCGGCGTCTCGATCGGGCACATACGGCCGTAGTGGCTGTAGTGGACGTCTCGGACATCGAAGGAAGCGCGCTCACGGCTCAGGCCGCCGGGGCCGAGGGCAGACAGGCGGCGCTTGTGCGTCAGCTCTGCCAGCGGGTTGTTCTGATCCATGAACTGGGACAGCGGCGAGGAGCCGAAGAATTCCTTGATGACCGCCGTGACCGGGCGGATGTTGATGAGGCTCTGCGGCGTGACGGTGTCGAGATCCTGCACGGTCATGCGCTCGCGGATGACGCGCTCGAGGCGGGTGAAGCCGACGCGGAACTGATTCTGCAGCAGCTCGCCCACGCAGCGCAGGCGGCGGTTGCCGAGGTGGTCGATGTCGTCCGTCGTGCCCGCGCCGATGACGACGCAGTTGAGATAGTTGATGGTGGCGAGGATATCGTCGCGCGTGATGTGCTTCGGAATGAGCTCATCGCGGCGCTCCTCAATGGCATCCTCCCAAGCCTCGGGAGCCGCACCCTTGAGCTGCTCGAGCATCTCGAACAGGACCTTGCGGCAGACCTTCTCGTGGATTCCGTACTGCTCCGGGTCGAAGTCCACGAAGTTCTTCATGTCGACCATGTAGTTCGAGAAGACCTTGTGGTCCTTGTCGCCGACGTGGATGACGGCGTCGCACACGCCGCGGGCCGACAGGGCCTGTGCCTGTGCACGGGTCAGGACAGTGCCCGGCATGGCAAGGATCTCGCCCGTCAGCGGGTCAGCGACCGGCTCGGCCAGCTCCTGACCGCTCAGGCGGGTCCAGATGTCCATCTTCTTATTGAACTTGTAGCGGCCGACACGGGAGACGTCGTAGCGGCGCGGATCGAAGAACAGCGCGTCGAGATAGGCCGCGGCGTTGTCGACCGTGGGCGGCTCGCCCGGGCGCAGACGGCGGTAGATCTCGAGGAGGCTGTCCTCGCGGGTCTTGCACGGGTCGCGCTCCAGCGTGGCGACGATGCGGGGATCCTCGCCGAACAGCTCCAAAATCTGCGCGTCGGTCTCCACGCCGAGAGCACGGATGAGGCAGGTGATGGGGAGCTTGCGGTTCTTATCAATACGGACGTAGAACACGTCCTGCAGGTCGGTCTCATATTCCAGCCATGCGCCGCGGTACGGGATGACCGTTGCGGTATAGATGTGCTGGTCGGCCTTATCCACGGTATCGCCGAAGTACATGCCGGGACTGCGGACGATCTGGGAGACGATGACACGCTCTGCACCGTTGATGACGAACGTGCCGCCGTTGGTCATGAGCGGGAAATCGCCCATGAAGATCTCCTGATCCTTGATCTCGCCGGACTGCTTGTTGAGCAGGCGCACGCGGACCTTGATCGGCTTCGCGTAGGTGGCGTCGCGCTCCTTGCACTCTTCAATGGTGTACTTGGGCTTCTCGTCGAGGGAGTAGTCCAGGAAGGACAGCTCGAGGTTGCCGGTGTAGTCGCTGATGGCGGCCACATCGCGGAAGACCTCATGCAGGCCCTCCCGCAGGAACCAGTCGTAGGAGTCCTTCTGGATCTTCAGCAGGTTGGGCATCTGCAGGATCTCCTGATACTTGGCATAGCTCTTGCGAACGGTCTTGCCATAGTTCACGTCCTTGACTTGCATTTGCTTGATCACGCCTTTCTGTCGTCGTTTCGTGCGCTGTCTCAGCAATGACACGCGTGGGTCAGTTGCTGTTTTTTTCATTTTAGTCCCTTGCCGTGCGGCGCGGTCTGTGGTATAATCTGACCATGAGGTGGAGGTTGGCCTGCGCCGCACTTCACAGCATTGGGTATTGATTTTACCACATTTTTTCTTCCGCGTCAATGCATTTCTTTGGAATATCCCCTGATTTTTTCGTCCGGCTTCCCGAAAGCCGGGCTTTTTTTGCCCGATTTTTCCGCCCATTCGTCCATTTTTCAGGGAAAAATCCTGTTTTTGTACATTCTGACGGATTCCGGCCCCGAATTGCGCGAAAAAATCAGAAGGTTGCGGATTGTATTTTTTTCGGTCAGAGAATACAATGCAGACGTTTTTTGAAATTGAAATTTCTATGGACTCCGGAGGGACTCTTATGGCAAAAACCGCATCCCGGAACCTGACGACCGGCTCCCCCACGCGGCTGGTCATCGGCTTTCTGCTGCCGCTGCTTGGTGGCCTGCTGTTCCAACAACTATATAATATGGTAGACACACTCGTCGTCGGCCGTTTTCTCGGCATGGACGCGCTTGCGGGCGTCGGCTCGACGAGCTCCGTCAATTTTCTGGTGCTCGGCTTCTGCATCGGCATCTGCAACGGCTTCGTCATCCCCGTGGCGCAGAAATTCGGCGAGGGCGACGAGGCGGAGCTGCGCCGCTTTGTGGCAAACAGCATCTGGCTCTCGGCTGCGTTCGCCGTGGTGCTCACCGTGGCCACGGCACTGCTGTGCACGCCCGTGCTGCGCTGGATGAACACGCCGGACAATATTTTCCGGTATGCCTACGACTACATCTTCGTCATTTTCCTCGGCATCCCCGCCATCATCCTTTATAATCTCGTCTCCGGCGTCATCCGCTCGCTCGGAGACTCCCGGACCCCGATCTATTTTCTCGTTCTCTCCTCCCTGCTGAACGTTGCGCTCGACCTGCTGGCCGTCGCCGTGCTCGGCATGGGCGTGGAGGGCCCGGCATGGGCGACCGTGATCTCGCAGGCCATCTCCGGCCTGCTGTGTCTGGCCATCATGGGAAAGCGCTATCCCGTTCTGCGTTTTCGCCCCGGTGAGCTGCGGCCGAGCCGCACACATATCACGCGGCTGTTTGCCATCGGCGTGCCGATGGGCCTGCAGTATTCCGTCACCGCCATCGGCACCATCGTCGTGCAGACGGCCGTGAATGGCCTCGGCGCGGTCTCCATCGCAGCCGTCACCGCAGCAAACAAGGTCAGCCAGCTCTTCACCTGCCCGTTCGACGCCGCAGGCACGACCATGGCCGTCTACGGCGGGCAGAACTATGGCGCAATGAAGCTCGACCGCATTCACCGCGGCGTGCGCGCCTGCGTGCTGCTGATGTTCGCCTATTCCGCCCTCGGCCTCGGCGTTCTTGCCCTCTTCGGCGGCAAGCTGTCGCTGCTGTTCCTCGACTCTGCGGAGAGCGCCGCCGTCCGGAACCAGATTGGTCTGCTGGCGCAGCAGTTTCTGGTGTGGAACGCCAGCTGCTATTTCCTGCTGACGCTTGTCAACGTGCTCCGATTCCTCATTCAGGGCGTCGGCTTCACGCAGCAGGCCGTGTTTGCAGGGGTGTTTGAGACGATTGCCCGCTGCTTTGTCGGCTTTGCCGTCGTGCGCTGGATCGGCTACACCGCCATCTGCCTTGCAAACCCCGCCGCATGGCTGCTGGCCGACTGCTTCCTCGTCCCCATCTACTTCCACGACATGCATCTTCTGCAGCGGCGCTTCGCGCAGCGCCGCGCAGAGGCTTGACGAACGCCTGCTTTGCCCGTATAATCATCCCATAGAAAATTGGAAAGGCGGGCCCGCGAATGGACCATCTCTGTGCGCTTCAGCGCGACTTCATCAACCTCCGGCTTGGCACGTTTATCCACTGGAACAGTGCCGCCGTGCAGTTCCACGCAAACCCCGACATCATCGACTGGGAATTCGATCTGGAAAACGGCGGGGAGCCGCGCCGTTATCCCTTCCCCGAATCTGACTGGGCGCCCCGCGCGCCGGACTGCGATCGCTGGGTGCAGATCGCCAAAAGCGCAGGCTGCCGCTTTGCCGTCCTGACGGCAAAGCACCACGAGGGCTTCGCACTCTGGCCGTCCGAATTTGGGAACCACAGCGTCGCGCAGGCCACGGTCCGGACGGACATCGTCGCGGAATTCCTGCGGGCCTTCCGCGCAGCCGGTCTGCAGGCAGGCCTGTACTTCTCCGTGCTCGACCTGACGGCCGGGATCGGGCGGCGCTCCTTTCCCCCTGCGCAGCGCGAGCTCGTGCTCGGGCAGATCACGGAGCTGCTGACAAACTACGGCGAAATACCTTATTTAATTATAGACGGCTGGAACGCCCCGTGGGGCGGCCCGTCCTACCGCGAGCTGCCGTTCGAGGAAGTCGATGCCCTCGTCAAGCGCCTGCAGCCGAACTGCCTGCTCATGAATATCGGCTGCACGGAGGGCATCTCCGGCACGGACGTCGTCTTCTTCGAAAACGGCGCCGGGCAGGAGCTGACGCCCGGCTTTGCCGGTCCCGGCGCACTGTGCCAGAAGCTGACGCGGACGTGGTTCTACCGCGACGACGAAAAGGAGCCGAAGAGCGCCGACTGGGCGCTCGGCCTCATGGAGCAGTGCTTCGCCAGCCACGCCAATTTCATGCTGAACCTCAGCCCGGACCCCGACGGCCGCATCCCCGCGCCGCTGGCAGAGCGCTTTGCCGAGATCGGCGCGCGCGTCTCGTTCCCGGCCCCGCTCACGGAGCTGCCCGCAGGCTGGCTGCGGCGCTGAGCCGGGTTCCCGATCGCCCTCCTTCGGCATATGCTGTCGAAGGATGGCGATGTGCTCTCCGGAAAGAAGAAATACTATGGCAACCTTTACGAATCAGGCCACGCTGACCTACAACGGCGGCACCGTCAACTCCAACATCGTCACGGGCGAGCTCGTGCAGGTCCTGACCGCCTCGAAAACGGCAGCCGCAGAGAGCTACCGCACCGGCGACCTTGTGACCTATGTCGTCCAGCTGCGCAGCACCGGTGCGGCGGCGCTGACCGGGCTGACCGTGACCGACACGCTCGGCACGACGAACTTTCCTGCCACGGGCGGCACGGTGCAGCTCACGCCGCTGACGTATCAGGCAGGGACGCTCCGCTATTTCATGAACGGCGTGCTGCAGACGGCCCCGGCCGTCACGGTACTGGCAAACGGCATCCGCATCGAGGGCGTCACCGTTCCAGCAGGCGGCGTAAGCACGCTGGTCTATACGACCCGCGTCAATGCCTTTGCCGATCCCTCGGCAGAGGGCACGATCGAGAACACCGTGACCGTCACCGGCGGCGGGCTGACGGATGCCGTCACGGCGGCGGAGACGCTCCCGGCGGCGGCAGCGGCAGAGCTTCGCATCGTCAAGGCCCTTGAGCCGGTCCGCGTCAGCGACAGCGGCACGCTCACCTACACGTTCACGATCGAAAACTACGGAAGCGCGGATGCTGATGCCGCAGCCGGCGTCACCGTCACGGACCGCTTCGATCCGATCCTGCGCGGCATCGCCGTCACCTATAACGGCGACACCTGGCTTCCGGCCAACTACACCTACGACACGGCGACCGGTCTGTTCCGGACCGTGCCCGCC
>DQIA01000118.1:0-181 GCA_003525905.1 Clostridiales bacterium | reverse complement strand
CCCGCCGCAATCACTGTCCCGGCCGCTTCGGCCGTGCAGGACCCCGAGACCGGCGTTTGGACAGTCCGCCCCGGCACGGTCACCCTGCAGATCACCGGCACGATCTGATTTGAGCCAGCCCGCCGCGGATGCGGCGGGCATTTTTTTGAGATTTCCGGCTTGCATCCTGCAGCGATTTATG
>DQIA01000069.1:266-6209 GCA_003525905.1 Clostridiales bacterium | reverse complement strand
ACACGCCGCCGGAGAAAATGATTCCCATCTTCTTTGCGCCTGCGGGCGCAAACTCTGCGAGGCTTTTCCTCCCTCCAAAACCTTTGCCTGAATAGGTTTTCCGACAGTCTGAGCTGCTGCAGAGCGAGCGCTCTGCAGCAGCTTTTTGCTATGTACCGGGATCAAACATCCGGCGGTGTCCAGTCTACCGGCTCCGGCCACTCGATTCCCTGGCGGGAGACGACAGTGCGATCCATGAAATTGATCGCGCTGCCCGAGGACTCCATCAGGGCAAACAGGCCCATCACGGAAGAGCCGTCACTTTCGGTCCAGGCAAACAGGCACGGATACAGCAGGATGTCCACATCGTACAGGCATGCCTGCAACGCGGGGGGGAGGTCGCCAAAGGTAAGCTTTTCCGTCCCTGCTGCCTCGTACAGGGATCTCAGTACAGTCGGGATCTGAACCAGCAGCTGAAGGGACGCATAGGCGTTTGGGTATTTCTGAAGCAGGGCCGTGTTTTCCTCCATGCCGGCCCTGAGCTGCTCCGCACCCCATTCCAGATCATCCAGATTATCTCCAGAAAAACCGTAAAAACTGGTTGGCTGGAAGAGATTAAACCGATTGAAGAACATCCTCAGGCCGTATCGCAGCTGCACCTCTGCGTCAGACATTTCTCCACAGCCAAGCAAAGAGACTGATAATGCGAAAACGAGCAAAAGCAGAAGAAATCGTTTTCCTTTCATGATAATCTGTCCTTTCTTTCAATTCATAAAGGGTTCTTCCTGCGAAGTTGTTCTTTCCTGCAGACTATTCCGCTCTGCTGCGGCCTCCCTTCACTCCTATATTTCACCAGAAACGGATTCCTGACACTTTTTTCAAATTTTTTATAAAAATTTTTTATCGACAGCCGTTTATGACCCACTTCGGGCGGGTAGAATCTCTCCAGATACCGGACAATGTCCGGCTAAGGGAGGGAGCGTAATGGTCAAGGGAACGACGCGGCAGGTCCTCGTGGTGCGGCCGCAGGAGTCCGACCTGTTTGAGCAGGCTATTTTTCTGCTGCGCGAGGAGGCGCTCGAGCAGCACGGTGTGACGGAGCAGGCCCTGCTGGAGGAGGCGCGCCGCCTTGCCGCCGCACCGCCGTCCGCACGCCCGCACCGCCGCATCCCGGCTTTCCTGTACGCCGCGATGGGAGCGGCATCTGTGGGGCTGGCGTGGCTCTCCTGCGTGCTGATCTTCTAAGGCAGCACCGTATTTTGGCCTTAACCGAATCATGCGGTACTGCCCCGGGGCTTCTCCGCCCGTTCAAAAAGGCGAACGGGCGGAGTTGCTTTTTTTCGCGCTTTATGGTACAGTATAGGGCAGGAGGGATGGACCCATGCAGCTGTTTTCCGGCGATACGCCGCTTTTTCTCGCACCGATGGCCGGCGTAACGGACTACGCCTTCCGCACGGTCTGCGCGCAGCATGGCGCGGACGTGACCGTAACGGAGATGGTCTCCTCCCGCGCGCTCGTCTATCAGGACCGCAAGAGCCGCGGCCTGCTCCGCCGGAACGAGGGCTCGCTGTGCGGCGCGCAGATCTTCGGCAACGACCCGGCCATGATGGCCGAGGCCGCGCAGATCGCCGCCGGCATCAGCGGGTGCGACTTTCTGGACATCAATATGGGCTGCCCCATGCCGAAGATCGCCAACAACGGCGACGGCAGCGCCCTCATGCGCGACATCCAGCTGGCCGGGCGCATCATCCGCGCCGTGGCGGACGCCGTTTCTGTCCCCGTGACCGTAAAGACCCGCCTTGGCTGGGACCGGAGCTGCCCGAGCGCCGTCGCGCTGGCCCGCGCGGCGGAGGAAAACGGTGCAGCCGCTATCACGGTCCACGGCCGCACGAAGGCCATGCTCTATTCCGGCCGCGCAGACTGGGACGCCATCGGCGAGGTCGTGCGCGCCGTCTCCATCCCCGTTATCGCAAACGGCGATATCTCCGACCCCGAGCAGCTGCTGCGCTGCCGGGCGCACAGCGGCGCTTCGCTGTTCATGGCGGGACGCGCCGCCTTCGGCGACCCGTGGCTTTTCGAGCGGCTGCGCGCTGCCCTGCGCGGCAAGACACCCCCGGAGCTGCCGCCGCTCGCCGACCGCGTGGACACGGCCCTGCAGCAATTCGCACTGGCGCTCGAGGACAAAGGCGAGCATATTGCCTGCCTCGAGGCGCGTAAGCATTTTGCATGGTACCTGCGCGGCGTGCCGCACAGCGGATTTTATAAGGAACAAATCTCCAACATTTCCGCCTTTTCCGACATAGAACGTCTGGCAAAAGAGATCAAGCGTGATCTGAGGTGATCCCCATCGACGAAAAGCACATGATCCGGCTGGCAGCCGACGGCGATATGGCGGCGTTTGAGCAGCTTGTCACGACGCATCAGCCCGCCATCTACCGGCTCGCGCTGCGCATGACCGGCAATCCGGAGGATGCCGCCGACATGACGCAGGAGGCCTTCCTGCGCGCGTGGCGCGGGCTTGGCAGCTTTCAGGCCGATTCCAGCCTGTCCACCTGGCTGTTCCGGCTGACGTCCAACGTCTGCATCGACTTTCTGCGTGCTGCGCGCCGCCACCTGGTCGTTCCCATCTCCGGGCTGGACGCCGACGGGGAGGAATATACCCTCGATGCACCCGACCCGGCCAAGCTGCCGGAGGAGGAGCTGCTTGCGCGCGAGGAGCGGGAGGAGCTGCGGGCCGCCATGGCCCTGCTGGCCCCGGAGCAGCGGCTGATCCTGTCGCTGCGCGTGGAAAATGACCTGAGCTATACGGACATCGCCGCTGTGCTTGGCGTGCGGGAGGGAACGGTCAAGTCCCGTCTCGCCCGCGCCCGCGACCAGCTGCGAAAAAAGCTGTCCCAGAGTGGGAACAAAGCGGCCGCCGCCTCGTCTAATCCGCAGAAAGGAGGTCGGGGCCGTGAACTGTAACGATTATCTTCCACTTTTGAGCGGACATCTCGACGGCGAAAACTCGCCGGAGGAAGAGCAGCGCCTGCAGGCGCATCTGGCGCAGTGTGCAAACTGCCGCGCACGGCTGCAGGCCTTCGAACGCGGGGACCGTCTGCTGCGGGCAGACACCGCCGTCCCGCCCGCCGGGCTGACAGCCTCCATTCTGGCAGCCGCCGCCAAAACACCGCAGCGGTCGGTCAAAAAGCCGCGCCGCGCCTACTGGGGCGGGTTTGCCACAGGCCTTGCCGCTGCCGCGCTGGTCGTCTTCACTCTGCTCGGTCCGCTGAAGGGCTTTGCGCAGCAGAAGGCCAACGATACTGCCGCTACTGCCGCGCGCGGCGACGTCGTGATGGGATACAGCGGCAATGTCACGTCATTTTACCACGACGCCGCAACATCCGGTGTTGGGGCGCCCGAGTGCAAGGCTGCGGATACGGACGACGCAGCGGCCGCATACGACGGAACCGCCGCGGAGCCGCTGCTCGTCGTGCTGAAGGGCGCGCACGCCGACGTTCTGCCGGAGAGCAGCGAGCAGCTGTCCTCAAAAGAGCGCGACAGCTGGAGCGAGACGGCCGGGCTTTGGCCGGAGGACGTCCGCGCCGCATATCGCCTGCCGGCGGAAGCGCTGCCAAAGCTTCTGGCGGACTGCAGCGGGATCTACGCCTTCACGCTCTCCGCTCCGGTGAAGGAGGCAGCGGAATGCATCATTCTGCTGGCCGCAGAGGATTAAACCGATACCGCTGCAGAGCAAGCCGTTCTGCAGCGGTATCATATTATCAGGAGGTATTATGTGCACTGCAATCACCTATCAGCCGCGTGAGCTCTATATGGGCCGCTCGCTGGATTACGAGGCATCCTATGGCGAGGAGATCGTCATGCTTCCCCGCCGGTTCCCGCTCCGCTTCCGCCACGGCGGCGGCTCGGAGCAGGGCTATGCCATCCTCGGCACGGCCCATGTGGCGGACGGCTATCCGCTGTATTACGATGCCGTGAACGAAAAAGGCCTCGGCATTGCCGGGCTGAACTTCGTCGGCAACGCCCGCTATGCCGCGCCGCAGGACGGGCGGCAGAACGTGGCGCAGTTCGAATTCATCCCGTGGCTGCTGCGGCAGTGCGCCACGCTGGCGGAGGCCCGGCAGCTGCTGCAGGCCGTCAACCTGACGGGAACGCCGTTCAGCCCGCACTTCCCCGCCGCCCAGCTGCACTGGCTGCTGGCGGACACCACCGGTGCACTCACGCTGGAGCCGACTGCCGCGGGGCTGCAGATCTACGAAAATCCCGTCGGCGTGCTGACGAATAACCCACCGTTCCCGCAGCAGCTCTTCGCGCTGAACAACTATATGCATCTGTCGCCAAGACAGCCGGAGAATACCTTTGCTCCGGACGTGCCGCTGCAGGCCTACAGCCGCGGCATGGGCGCGCTCGGTCTGCCGGGCGACCTGTCCTCCGGCTCGCGCTTTGTCCGCGCCGCCTTCACGAAGCTCCACTCCGTCTGCGGCGAGAGCGAGGCCGACTGCGTCGGGCAGTTTTTCCACATCATGGAGACGGTCTCCCAGACGCGCGGCTGCTGTGAGGTCGCACCGGGAGAATTTGAGCGCACGATCTATACCTCGTGCTGGAATGCCGCGCGCGGCATCTATTACTACACGACCTACGGCAACCGCCGCATCACGGCCGTCGACCTGCACCGTGAACCGCTGGACAGCACGGCGCTGCGCCGGTACCCCATGCTGACGGCAGAGGACATTCTCGTGCAGAACGGGGGCGCGGGCGCATGATCCCCAGGCTTCTGATCCTGATCGGTCTGGTGCTGGCTGGATTTTCTGCGCTTTTTTACCTTGTCACGCGTGTGCACCGCTTCCGATTTTCGCTGGCGCTGGCCCGCGGCAGGCATGGCTGGAGCTGGGTGATCTCCGTGCTGGCTGTGCTGCTTCCTTCTGCCGCGATCTGGCTGGCGTGGGGCTATATGAACGCCATCATCTGCCTGCTCCATCTGGCGCTGTTTTGGCTGCTGAGCGACGCGCTGTTCGCCCTGCTGAAGCGGCTGCACGGCAAGCCGTGGCGGCGGTATTACGCCGGGCTCACGGCTCTGCTGCTCACGGCCGCCTATCTTTCGGCCGGTTGGGTGCAGGCGCACCATGTCTGGCAGACAAACTACATCATTCATACGGACAAGCCCGTCGACACGCTCCGCGTCGCGCTCATCGCCGATTCCCACATGGGCACCACGTTCCACGCAGACGGCTTTGCCCGCGAGCTGGACCGCATCGCGGCGCAGAAGCCCGACCTGCTCGTGATCGCGGGCGACTTTGTCGACGAGGATACGGAGAAGGACGACATGCTCGCCGCCTGCAGGGCGCTCGGGCAGCTGGATATGCCGGTTTACTACGTCTTCGGCAATCATGACAAGGGCCTGTATGACAGCAAGTGCACCCGCGGCTTCACGGGCGACGACCTCGCCGCCGAACTGACGGCAAACGGCGTGCATGTGCTGGAGGACGAGATCGTGCCGATCGGCGACGCCTTCTGGCTCATCGGCCGGCAGGACGCCTCAGAGGAGCTGGGCTTCGGCGGCGGCCGTGCATCCATGTCTGAGCTGACACGGGGGCTGGATACGGCGCGCTACTCCATCGTACTGGACCATCAGCCGCATGACTATGATGCCGAGGCGGCCTCAGGCGTCGATCTCGTGCTCTCCGGCCACACCCACGGCGGGCAGCTCATCCCCCTTGTGCAGCTCATCCGCTGGTTCCACCTGCACGGCGACGATGCCGTCTACGGACAGGAGCGGCGCGGGGATACGGACTTCCTGGTCACGTCCGGCATTTCGGACTGGGCCATCCTGTTCAAGACCGGCTGCCGGTCGGAATATGTGATCATCGAAATTCAGGGGACATAAATACGGACGAATGCCGAGAGGCAGCTTGTAGCGGCGCTCACTGCGCAGCCGTTGGCGGCTTTGCCGCCTTACGGATGCGG
>DQIA01000069.1:0-187 GCA_003525905.1 Clostridiales bacterium | reverse complement strand
TTTACGGGCGGTGAGCGCCATGCAGGCTGGCAATATTTGCGGCCTGAATTCAATGGCGCAATGCCCTCAGATTTGTCATTGCGAGGCCCCAAAGGGGCCGTGGCAATCTCGCCGTACCCGGTTGAATCGTGAGAAAGCCATCGGCGAAAACGCAACTTCCTCCCCGAGATTGCCACGTCGCTTCGCT
>DQIA01000099.1 GCA_003525905.1 Clostridiales bacterium | reverse complement strand
CAAAATTTGATTTTGCAATTCTGGAAGCAGCTTGGCGAAAAAGTCCAAAGGGACTTTTTTGACAAGCTGAATCCCGCCGGGAGACCCGGCGGGATGAGCTGTGCGATCTTGAATTACTTTGCCAGACCGGCAGCGGCGGCGACTTCAGCGGCGAAATCGTCGACCTTCTTCTCGATGCCCTCGCCCTTCTCAAAGCGAACGGCGTCGACAAACTTCACGGAGCCGCCCAGCGCCTTGGCAGCGCTGTTCATATACTGCTCGACCGTGACGCTGCCGTCCTTGACGAACGCCTGCTGCAGGAGGCAGTTCTCCTCGAAGAACTTGTTCATCTTGCCGGCGGCGATCTTCTCCTTGACCTGCAGGGGCTTGGAGGCCATCTTTTCGTCGTTGTCCATCTGGGCGACGAGGATCTTCTTCTCTTCTGCGAGCACGTCTTCGCTGACCTGGCTCTTATCCCAGAAGCGCGGGTTCAGAGCGGCGATCTGCATGGCGATATCCTTGCCGATCACGGTCGCGTCGATGCCGCCGGAGACCTCGAGGTTGACGAGGACGCCGATCTTGCCGCCCGCATGGACGTAAGCGACGCTGAAGTTCTCCGGGAAGCGGGCAAAGCGGCGGATCTGGATGTTCTCGCCGATGACCATGACCTTCTCGGGGATCATCTCGCCGACGGTCAGCTCGGAGCCGGGGTACTTGCAGTTCTTCAGGCCCTCGATGTCTGCGGGAGCGTCCGCAGCGACGACCTTGGCGATATCCTTGACGAAATCGACGAACAGCGGGGTCTTGGAAGCGAAGTCGGTCTCGGCATTGACCTCGACGACGACGCCGACGCCGTTCTCGACAGTGGCGTAAGCCATGCCCTCGGCAGCGATGCGGCTGGACTTCTTGGCGGCCTTCGCCAGGCCCTTTTCACGCAGCCACTCAATGGCCTTGTCCATATCGCCGTCATTCTCGGACAGCGCCTTCTTGCAGTCCATCATGCCGACGTTGGTCATTTCACGCAGTTTCTTGACATCAGCAGCAGTAAATGCCATGGTTATATCCTCCTGTATCTTCTGTTTCGAAAAAACGCCCGCCGCACGCGGCGGGCGTCTGGTTTCCAATGAACCGGATGGGATTATTCGGCAGCAGCCTCGGCAGCCGGAGCGGCCTCGGTGTTGGCCTCGCCCTGACGGCCTTCCTGCACGGCGTTGGCCATGGTGGCGACGATCAGGCGGATGGCGCGGATGGCGTCATCGTTGCCGGGGATAACATAGTCGATCTCGTCCGGGTCGCAGTTCGTATCGACGATGGCGACGATGGGGATGTGCAGCTTGCGGGCCTCGGCGATGGCGTTGCGCTCCTTGCGGGGGTCAACGATGAACAGGGCGCCGGGGAGCTTCTTCATGTTCTTCACGCCGCCGAGATACTTCTCGAGCTTGGCGATCTCGCCCTCGTGCTTGATGACTTCCTTCTTGGGGAGCATGGCGAACGTGCCGTCCTCCTGCATCTTGCGCAGCTGAGCCAGACGGTCGATACGGGTGCGCATGGTCTTGAAGTTCGTCAGCATGCCGCCGAGCCAGCGGGCGTTGACATAATACTGATCGACGCGCTCCGCCTCTTCCTTGATGGCGTCCTGCGCCTGCTTCTTCGTGCCGACAAACAGGATGTTCTCGCCGTTGGCGGCAAGATCACGGACGAAGTTGTAGGCCTCTTCGATCTTCTTGACGGTCTTCTGCAGATCGATGATATAGATGCCGTTGCGCTCCGTGTAGATGTACGGAGCCATCTTGGGGTTCCAGCGTCTGGTCTGATGACCAAAGTGGACGCCTGCTTCGAGCAGACTCTTCATGGATACGACTGCCATTTTGTGTTTCTCCTTTTTGTTTTGACCTCCAGTCCGTTCCTCTTCCCCGTCCACCGCCGAGGCGGCACTGGGACGGAGCATCCCGGGCTGTGTGGGTTCTGAATTTGCGGGCCTTTGCCCACGCCGTACTATTATACAGGAGGAAGTTTCAGTTTTCAAGCGTTTTTTGCGAAAAACTGGTCCGATTTTTCCGATTTCTCAGAAAAATTCCTTCTTCCGGCGGGGACAGCGGGTCTTATCCAGCTCGGACTCAATGAGAATAATGTCCGCGCCGACACGGCGGACCTGCTCCCACGGGATAACATAGTCATCTCGGCGGCCAAGCAGGCCGAACAGGCGGCACGGCACGGGCACGACGAGCGCGGCCACGCGGCCGCACTTCAGATCGATGACCACGTCCGACACGCAGCCGAGCCTGCAGCCGTCGCAGATATTGATGACCTCGCGGCAGCGCAGCGAGGAAAACCGGTCTTCCATCGGATCACCTGCCCCATTTCGTCTGCCACATTCTATGCGGCGGCGGGGCCGGATATACCTTAACAAATCGCCTTCCGAAGTGTACGGATTGCATTCTTCTCCAGCCGGGAGACCTGCGCCTGCGAGATGCCGACCTCGGAGGCGACCTCCATCTGGGTCCGGCCGTCGAAAAAGCGCAGGGCCAGAATGCGTTTTTCCCGCTCGCCGAGCGTGGAGATGGCCTCGCGCAGCGCGATGCGCTCGACCCACTGCTCGTCGGTGTTCTTCGTGTCGCGCACCTGATCCATAACGGTCAGCGGGTCGCCGCCATCCGTGTAGACCGGCTCATAGAGCGAGACGGGCACGGAAATGGCGTCCATGGCCGTATTCACGGTCTCAAGCGGCAGCTCCAGCCGCTGTGCCACCTCCTCGAGCGTCGGCTCGCGCGACTGCTCGGCCTGCATGGCCTCGCGGCACTGCAGCACGCGGTAGGCCGTGTCGCGCATGGAGCGGCTGACGCGGATGGCGCTGTTGTCGCGCAGATAGCGGCGGATCTCGCCCGCGATCATCGGCACGCCGTAGGTGCTGAAGCGGACGTTGAGATTCACGTCAAAATTGGCGATGGCCTTCAGAAGGCCGACGCAGCCGACCTGAAACAGGTCGTCCGGGTTCTCCCCGCGGCCGAGAAAGCGCTGGATGACCGACAGCACGAGGCGAAGATTTCCCTCGATGAGGCGCTCGCGCGCCGCCTGATCTCCCGCCTGGCTGCGCCGCAGCAGCTCCACCATTTCGTCGTTTTTCAGCGTTTTCAGATGCGCCGTGTTCACGCCGCAGATCTCCACCTTGCCCTGCATGGCTGTGCCCCCTCAAACCCTGAAACTTCATGAGTTCAGTATGGCCGGAGGGCTTTTTTCCTATACTGGAAGCTTTTGTCGCTTTCTGCCCGTCTGCATAAAACAGTGTTGGGACATTCCGTCCACTGCATAGTCTCAAGGCAGGGGGTGAGCGCGGTGCAGTGCAGGATCCGGGATTTCCGGTGCAAGGAGGTCATCAACGTCTGCGACGGCTGCCGCCTGGGCTANNTCTCCACCTTGCCCTGCATGGCTCCGTATCCTCCGGTCGTTTTACTGTTCCCATCAAACGGGAATAGTCACAGTATTTCCCGACAGGCGGATTTGATACCAGCAGGCAAAAAAACGGAGAGCTCAGTCCTGCAGCTGAGCTCCCCGAAGGAGAGAGAACGCGGAAGAATGATAGGCAATGACGCAGCCAAAGCGGTTCTGCGCCGCAAGCGCGCGCAGCTGTGCCGGATTCTGGTGCACCGGAACGCGCTGCAGCTCCGCCCGGCCTACTCATTCGGGTCGCCCGATACCGAGAAACTCGCCTTCTTCTCCAGCGCTTTTCGGAATGCTGCCGCGATATCGCTCTCGGCCGGTCCGCTTTCCGAAACTTTTCTATCGTATGCCCCGGATTCCCACTTGACATCTGCGAGAAAGTTTTGTATATT
>DQIA01000027.1 GCA_003525905.1 Clostridiales bacterium | reverse complement strand
CTCGCAATGACAATTCGGGGGCTTTTCTCGTTTGGAGAGGTGCAAAAAGGAAGGCCCCGGAGGGCCTTCCTTTACAGATTCGCCTTGATCTCGTTGCACAGCAGGTCCCCTGCGACGACGCGGTCCTCGGCCGCGAAGCCGTCGACAAAGTTCGCGCTGTAGAGCAGCTGGGCACTGGGCGGGAATTCGTCGTCGCCCGCCCACAGGAGCATGCGCAGGCGGTAGTTCCCCAGCAGGGTGAACTCGAAGCCTGCGTCGCCGGCCTGCAGGGGCAGGCCGCCCATGGCGGTGCAGGCAGCGCGGAAGGCCTCCAGCCGCGTGCCGAAGCTGAACGCGGCGCGCTTCAGCACGCGGCCCGTGAACGGCTGGATATACAGCTCGCCCCACGGCATCTCGCGGAAGGTCAGGAAATCGCGTGATCCGGCGGTCTGCTTTCCCTCCAGCAGCCAGCGCATCAGGAACGTCTGCGCGGGCAGGCTCTTCAGGGCCGTTCCGCCCTCGCCGGAGATGGAGAACTCCGGGTGGGTGATGCGGTAGGGATGGCCGAGAAGGGTGATGCGGAACGCGCCGTTCTCAAACGGCGTGCCGGTGCGCGCGGCAGCCTCCTGCGGGTCGAGCGCGGCGAAGCGCTCGCAATAGTGGGCAAACGGGACCTCTTCCTTGTGATTTTCGATCTGCATAACGGCTCCTTATTCCGCCGAGGCGAAGCGCGCAGCGTCGGTGTGCGGGAGGAAGCAGGCCGCGACGAAGGCGTCCATGTAGCCCGGGTGCGTGGACAGCTCCATATAGGTCATGTTGCGGGCGACCTGCTCGACGCGGTCGTTGGCCTCGTCGGACAGGGCCATGGTATATGCGCCTGCGAGGGACGAGTTGCCGATGTAATGGAACAGCTCGAGCGGGACGTTCGGGAACATACCGATGCGGACGGCATTGCGCATATTGATGCCGCTGCCGATGCCGCCTGCGACATAGAAGCTCTCGATGACGCTCTCGTCCATATCCATGGCGGCAAGCAGCGTGTCGATGGCGGAGTAGATCGCGCCCTTGGCGCGGATGAAGTTGTCGATGTCGACCTCGTTCAGGGCGACCTCGCGGCCGGTGGCGGATTCCTCCGGCGTGGCGAGGATATAGCGGCCGCAGCCGTGGCGGTCGTGGGCGACGCGCTTGCCCTCGCGGACGAAGATGCCCTTGGAATTCAGGATCCCGGCGTGGAACAGCTCGGCGATCGTATCGATGATGCCGCTGCCGCAGAGGCCGACGGGCTTCTGGCCCGGCTCGCCGATGATGCCGAACGTCGGTTCCATCGTCTCGGGATCGATGACGCAGGACTCGATCGCGCCGTCCGTTGCGCGCATGCCGCAGGAGATGTCGCCGCCCTCGAAGGCCGGGCCTGCCGAGCAGGCGCACGAGACCATGAAATCGCGGTTGCCGAAAACGATCTCGCCGTTCGTGCCGAGGTCGATGAACAGGGACAGCTCGTCGCGGTCCCAGAGCATGCTGGCGAACGTACCGGCGGTGATATCGCCGCCGACATAAGAGCCGATGTTCGGCGCAAGGCGAATGGCGGCGTCCGGATGGGCGGGCAGGCCGAGGTCGTGCACGCGCAGGCCGTCCCAGTGGAAGAAGGCGGGGATATACGGCTCCATGCGGACGGGGTCGGCATCCACGCCGACGAACAGGTGGTTCATCGTCGTGTTGCTCGCGACGCACAGGCGCACGATGCGCGCAGGCGGCAGCTTGGCATCCTTGCACAGGGTCTGCAGCAGGGGGACGAGCGTCTCCTTGAGGATGGCGTCCTGCAGCTTTTTGCGGCCGCCTGGCTTGCCCTGCTCGATGATGCGGTTGATGACGTCCGCGCCGTAGCGGATCTGGCCGTTGCCGCCGGACGCCTTGGACAGCAGACGGCCGTCCTTCATGTCGAACAGCACGGCGGAGACCGTCGTGGTGCCGATGTCGATGCCGACGCCGCACATCGGGAGCGTGTCGTTCTGGCCGGTCACGTCGAAAACGGTGAAAATACCGTTCTGCAGCTCGCCGAGGACGCGCACGGCAAAGGCATTGTCGCGCAGAGTCTTCGGCAGGCGGCGCATGGCGTACCACGGCAGACGGACGGCGTCGATGCCGTCCTGCGCCTCGAGCGCGCGGGTCAGGCGCTCGTTATCGGGCATGGTGTCGTCGAGCGTCGGCTCATCGAGCTGAAGGTCGACGGCGCGGAAGCCGTTGCCGAGGCTGATGCCTGCACCCTGGACGCCCGCGAGCAGCTCCTCGAAGATACGGATCTCCTCGCCGCTGGACAGGTCGGCCGTCTTCATGCGGCTGCGGTAGGCCGAGGCGATGTCCGGCACGAGCACCACGGCGTCGGACGCCGCGTGCATGCAGCACGAAAGGCGCCAGCCGTCTGCATACTCCTCGTCGGAGATATGGGACGTCTGCGGGCCGGTCAGCTCGCCGGAGACGAGCTTCACGCGGCACTTGCCGCACGAGCCGTTTCCGGAGCACGGCGCATCGATGGCGACGTTGGCCTTGCGCGCGGCGTCGAGCACGCTCTCCTCCGGGGAGACCGAGATCACGACGGGCTTTTCATCGTTTTCAAATTGGAAGGTCAGTTCAAACATGATCGGTGATTCTCCTAAATTCTATATTCCGCCGGGGCGGGAGGGTTCAGATTATGCAGGGAGAGGCAAATGGAAAAGTTGAGCGAGGCCGCCAGCCGTGTTGTCATTGCGAGGCCCAGAAGGGGCCGTGGCAATCTCGGGAAGGCACTGCCGGAATGGGAAAGGCATCGCCGACCGTATACGCCGCCAGATTTGACTGTAGCGGCGTTCCCTGCGCAGCCGTTGGCGGCTTTGCCGCCTTACGGATGCGGCGTGCCCCTTGCGGGTTGTGAGCGCCTTGCAGGCTGGCAAGTTATAGGGCGGCATCGTCGAATGCACAGATTTCCGGATTTGTCATTGCGAGGCCCCGAAGGGGCCGTGGCGCCCTGAGCGCGAAGCGCGAGGAAGTGCCCTTGGGGTGCAATCTCGGGAAGGCAGTTACGGTTTCGCCGATTGCTTTCCCACGATGCTGCCGAGTACTGCGAGATTGCCACGTCGCTTCGCTCCTC
>DQIA01000076.1:37075-45215 GCA_003525905.1 Clostridiales bacterium | reverse complement strand
CACACTTTTCTTCCCTCCGAAACCTTCGGCTGGGCAGGTTTTCAAATTTAAAGCCTGTTTCTTATTTTTTATTTTCTTTCTCTTCTCAAATTTCTATCACAACCACAACAAAAAAGGAGCAAATACCAAAATGAAGCGCATTTTTCTGATCGTTCTGGATTCCTGCGGCGCAGGTGAAATGCCCGATGCCGCAAAGTTCGGTGATTTCGGCGTGAACACGCTCAAGAGCTGTTCCACGTCCAGCAAGCTGCACATCCCCACGATGGTGCACTGCGGCCTCGGCAACATCGAGGGCCTGTCGTTCCTCGGCACGGATCCCGCGCAGACGGGCGCCTGCGCCCGCATGGCAGAGGCCTCCATGGGCAAGGACACCACGATCGGCCACTGGGAGATCGCGGGCGTCGTTTCCCCGAATCCGCTGCCCACCTATCCCAACGGCTTCCCCGAGGAAGTGCTCAAGCCCTTCCGCGAGGCGACGGGCCGCGGCGTTCTGGCGAACGCTCCCTGGTCCGGCACCGAGGTCATCGCAAAGTACGGCGCGGAGCATATGCGCACGGGAGACCTCATCGTTTATACGTCCGCAGACTCCGTGTTCCAGATCGCGGCGCACGAGGACATCGTCCCTCTGGAGCAGCTGTATGAATACTGCCGCATCGCCCGTAAGATCCTCGTCGGAAAGCATGGCGTCGGCCGCGTCATCGCCCGTCCGTTCATCGGCAACGAGAAGGACGGCTTCACCCGCACGTCCAACCGCCACGACTTCTCGCTCGAGCCGCCCGCGGAGACCATGCTTGACGCCATCAAGGCCGCCGGTCAGGATGTCCTTGCCGTCGGCAAGATCCACGATATCTTCGCAGGCCGCGGCCTGACGGACTATGTCTACACGAAGGGCAACACTGACGGCCTCGCCAAGACCATGGACTACTTCAAGCGCGATTTCCAGGGCCTGTGCTTTGTGAATCTCGTTGATTTCGATATGCTCTACGGCCATCGCCGCAACATCGACGGCTATGCCGCAGCTCTGACGGAATTCGACGGCTGGCTGGCGGAGCTTTTGCCGCAGCTCGGCGACGAGGACCTCGTTATGATCACGGCCGACCATGGCTGCGACCCTGCCTACACCCGCACGACGGACCATACCCGCGAGTATGTGCCGCTGCTGATGGCGGGCAAGCACCTGCGCCCTGTGAATCTCGGCACGCGCAAGTCGTTTGCGGACATTGCCGCGACCGTGACGGAGCTGCTCGGTGTTCCGTATCAGACGCCCGGCACGAGCTTTGCCACCGAGATCCTGTAATTTCTGAAAGGGGAGATCGCCATGACACCGGAAAAACTGCTGGAGCTTGCGCATGAGGCCCGCGAGCGCGCCTATGCGCCGTATTCCCATTATGCTGTCGGCGCTGCACTGCTGACGAAGGACGGCCGTGTCTATCAGGGCTGCAACATTGAAAATGCCAGCTTCTCCGCCACGAACTGCGCGGAGCGCACGGCCTTTTTCAAGGCGGTGTACGACGGCTGCTATGACTTTGCCGCCATTGCCGTGGTCGGCGGTCCTGCCGGGAAGCCTGTGCAGGCTCAAGACGAGCCGAGCGGCCCGTGCGGTGTGTGCCGTCAGGTCATGCAGGAATTCTGCGGCCCGGACTTCGAGATCCATATGCAGAAGGCCGGCGGCGGTGTGTTCACCGTAAAACTGCCCGAATTGCTGCCGTTCGGCTTTACAAAAGACAGTATGGAGGCCTAATTTTTGGCGCTTTTCACAAAAATTTTGCAGTGTCTTGATTTTTGTACCAATTTGTGTAATAATTGCTTACGGCCTTGAGCCAAAATAAATGGAGGTTAAGAAAATGAAGAAACTCTTAGCAATGCTCCTTGTTCTTGCTATGATCTCCTGCCTGTTCGTGGCCTGTGCCAACAACGACAGCGAGACCGATGCACCCACCACTGCTCCTACGGATGAGTCCAAGACCAACGAGAGCACGGACAACAGCGATGCGACTGAGCCCGATGATAACAACGGCGACGTCAAGATCGCGATGATCACCGACTACGGCGACATCACCGACCAGTCCTTCAACCAGACCACCTATGAGGCTTGCCAGAAGTTTGCCGGCGACAACGGCTATGACTTCAAGTACTACAAGCCCACCGACAACTCCACTGCCGGCCGTGTTGCTTCCACCGAGCTGGCCATCGCTGACGGCTACAACGTCATCGTGATGCCGGGCTATGCCTTCGGCGGCACCATCGTTGAGGTCGCTCCGCAGTACCCCAATGTGAAGTTCATCGCGCTGGACGTCGCCAAGGGCGATCTGCTCGAGGCTGCTGTTGCCAACGCCGGTGAGACCTACGACTACAACCCCGACAACTGGAACCTCGCTGACTACGTCGACCTGAGCAACGTTTACTGCGCTGTTTATCAGGAAGAGCTCAGCGGCTACATGGCCGGTTACGCTGCTGTCTGCCTCGGCTACACCAAGCTTGGCTTCCTCGGCGGCATGGCTGTTCCTGCTGTTATCCGCTTCGGCTACGGCTTCGTGCAGGGCGTTGACGCCGCTGCTGCTGCCAAGGGTGTTGAGGGCGTTGAGGTCAACTACATCTACGGCGGCCAGTTCAACGGCGACGGCGACATCACCGCTGTTATGGACACCTGGTATTCCAACGGCACTCAGCTGGTCTTCGCTTGCGGCGGCGGCATCTTCACCTCTGCTGCTGAGGCTGCTCAGAAGGTCAACGGCAAGGTCATCGGCGTCGACACCGACCAGTCCGCTGTCATCGACGGCGGCTACGGCGAAGGCATGACTGTTACCTCCGCTATGAAGGGCCTTGCTCCCACCACCATCGACACCCTGACCGATGTCATTGTCAATGGCAACTGGGCCAACTACGCCGGCAAGATCGAGACCCTGGGCCTCGTCTCTGCTGACGATCCTTCCGCGAACTATGTCCAGCTCCCGCTCGAGACCACGCAGTGGGCAGACGGCAAGTTCACCGTTGAGGATTACACCGCTCTCGTCGCTGATATGTTCAACGGCAAGGTGAAGGTCTCCAACGACACCACTGTCGAGCCGACCGTCTCCAACATCGCTGTGAACTACCTCGGCAACATCAAGGGCTAATTCCCCATAAGGAACCGCAAAAGGACGGGCTTCGGCCCGTCCTTTTTGTATGCCGACGCGTTCGGACAACGAAAGCTGCTCAGCCGAAAACCGGGCCGACCTATTACAAAGTCAGCCCGGCTATTTTCTTGCTTATCTTATTTTACTGCCCGCAGAACTGCAATATTGCGCTTTCCTATTACGGCGTACATTCTCTGGATGTTTTCGCTTAGAGAAGCGCCCTTCCAGAAGACGCTGGAGCTGCCGCCGACGAACATCGTCGCCCCGGCCTGCCGCATTTTCTCCGCATTTTCAAAGCTGACGTTTCCGTCTACCTCGATCTCCAGATCCGGGTAGCCGTTTTCGTCCAGAAATGCGCGCAGATCGCGCAGCTTCTGCAGCATGGCCGGAACGAGCTGCTGACCGGCAAAGCCGGGATCGACCGTCATGACCAGCACGCCTGCCAGATCGGGCAGCAGATAGCGGATCACATCATACGGCGTCGCAGGATTGATCGCGAGCATCGGCTTTCCGCCCAGCGCGGCGATCGCACCGACCGTGCGGTGGATGTGCGGCGTGCTCTCCCAGTGCACCGAGACATACTCGCCCGGCTGGATCGCAAAGCATGAGAGCTTCGTATCGGGCCGCGAGATCATCAGATGAATGTCCAGCGGGATCGGCGTCAGCTTGCGCAGCTGCCTGCAGAAATCCGTGCCCAGCGCATAGTTCGGCACGAATTCTCCATCCATGATATCGACATGCAGGGCGTCGATGCCGCACTGTTCAAAAACCTCCAGCGTCTGCGCCATACGGGTAAAGTCAACGCACATCAGCGAGGGTAAAAGCTTGGACGTGTTCATCGTTGCGATCTCCTCTTATTTTCGGACTTCGGGATAGGAACTTTTGACAGGTCAGCCGTTATCTGTGCCGGATATCAGCGCCGTGACCTCGGCCTCCGTCGGGATCGAGGTCAGCGCGCCCCGCCGCGATACCGTGATCGCTGCGGCGGCGTTGGCAAACGCGATGCTGCGCTGTTCAAGAAAAGGGTGAAGCATGCGCTGAGCGGCGGACGGCTGTAAAAAATTGTTCGACATATCTGGGACGGGCTTTGACCCGTCCTTTTTCGATCCGTCAAAATGCTGCAAAATACATGCTTACGCCAGGGATAAAATACTACTTTTGGTTGAAATGCATAAAAAAATGAAAAAGTTAGCTGCGGGAGCTTTTTGTGTTTGAAATCAAACATGGAATTGATTATAATAGAATCTGAAACCATAAGAGAGGGAGGCAATCGGTTTGGGTAACGAACAGTATGCAATCGAAATGCTGAATATCACCAAGCGGTTCCCCGGTATCATTGCAAACGACAACATCACGCTCCAGCTTCGCCATGGCGAGATCCATGCGCTCCTCGGCGAAAACGGCGCAGGCAAGTCCACGCTGATGAGCGTCCTGTTCGGCCTGTATCAGGCGGAAGAGGGCATTATCAAGAAGGATGGCGTGGAAGTCAAGATCAATGATCCGAACGATGCCAATGCACTGGGCATTGGCATGGTGCATCAGCACTTTAAGCTCGTGGAGTGCTTTACGGTGCTTGAAAACATCATCCTCGGCGTGGAGCCGAACAAGGCGGGCTTCCTGCAGAAGGATCAGGCCCGGGAAAAGGTCATGAAGCTCTCTGAGCAGTATGGCCTGCACGTCGACCCCGATGCTCTCATCGAGGACATCACCGTCGGCATGCAGCAGCGCACGGAGATCCTCAAGATGCTCTACCGCGACAATGAGATCCTGATCTTCGATGAGCCGACTGCCGTTTTGACGCCGCAGGAGATCGAAGAGCTCATGGACATCATGCGCGGCCTGGCAGAGGAAGGCAAGTCCATCCTCTTCATCTCCCACAAGCTCAACGAGATCATGGCCGTGGCGGACCGCTGCACTGTCCTGCGCAAGGGCAAGTACATCGGCACCGTGGACATCAAGAACACGACGAAGGAAGAGCTTTCCCGCATGATGGTCGGCCGCGATGTGGAATTTGCCGTCCACAAGGAGCCTGCCAAGCCCGGCAAGCCCATCCTGGAGGTCAAGGGCCTCACGGTTGCTTCGAAGCTCCACCACAACAACGCCCTCAAGCAGGTCTCGTTCAACGTGCGCGAGGGCGAGATCGTCTGTATCGCCGGCATCGACGGAAACGGCCAGACGGAGCTCGTCTACGGCCTGACCGGCCTCGAACCTGTGAAAGAGGGCACGGTCACGCTGTGCGGTCAGGATATCACGAATATGCAGATCCGCAAGCGTTCCATCCTCGGCATGAGCCACATCCCGGAGGATCGTCATAAGCACGGCCTCGTGCTGGACTATACGCTCGAGGACAACCTCGTGCTGCAGCGCTACTTTGAGCCGCAGTTCGTCAACGGTGCGGGCTTCCTGAAGCGCAAGAACATCCGTACCTATGCCGAGCACCTCATCGACCAGTACGACGTCCGCTCTGGTCAGGGGCCCATCACACTGGCGCGCGCCATGTCCGGCGGCAACCAGCAGAAGGCGATCATCGCCCGCGAGATCGATAAGGACCCGCAGCTGCTCATCGCCGTGCAGCCGACCCGCGGCCTCGACGTCGGCGCCATTGAGTACATCCACAGGCAGATCGTCGCTCAGCGCGACAAGAACAAAGCCGTTCTCCTCGTCTCGCTGGAGCTGGACGAGGTCATGAGCCTCTCCGACCGCATCCTCGTCATGTACGAGGGCGAGATCGTCGGCGAGCTCGATCCGAAGAAAACGACTGTTGAAGAGCTCGGCCTCTATATGGCCGGTGCAAAGAGGGAGGTGCACGGGGCATGAAAAAGCGCAAGTCTCTGCTGCGCAGCGACAGCTTCCAGACCCTTCTGACCTCTCTGCTGTGCATCATTCTTGGCGTGGCCATCGGCTATGTCGTCCTGCTCATCATCAACCCCGCGGGCGCATGGAAGTCCATGTCCGCCCTGCTGAAGAATTTCTTCCATTATCCGGCGGGCAAGCTGCGCATGAAGTATTTCGGCCAGACGCTCGTCCGCACGGCGCCGCTGCTGATGTGTGCGCTGTCCATCCTGTTCGCCTATAAGGTCGGCATGTTCAACATCGGCGCGGCCGGTCAGTATGTCGCGGGCGCATGCGTCGGCCTTTATGCCGCGATCGCCTGGCAGCTGCCGTGGTACCTGTGCCTGCTGCTGGCTATTGCTGCCGGCGCGTTCCTCGGTGCCATTTCCGGTGCGCTGCGTACCTACTGCAATGTCAACGTTGTCATCTCCGGCATCATGCTCAACTGGATCGCCCTGTATCTGACGAACCTGATCCTGACAACGGTCAAGCACCCGAACAGCCCCTATACGAAGTCCCTGACGGCGGCTAACCCCTCGGCTCTCATCCCGAGCCTCGGCCTGAGCAAGCTGTTTGCAGGCGAGAAGACCGTGACCATTGCCATCCCGCTTGCTATCCTCATGGCGGTCCTCGTTTGGGTCATCCTGAACAAGACGAAGTTCGGCTATGAGCTGAAGGCGACCGGCTTCAACTTTAACGCTGCGAAGTACTGCGGCATGAAGGAAAACCGCAACGTCATCCTCACGATGGTCATCGCGGGCGGTCTTGCCGGTATGGGCGCAGGCCTGTACTATCTGACCGGCATCGAGGACTGGGAGACGACGATCTCCTCCGTTCCGGGCATGGGCTTCAACGGCATCGCCGTTGCCTTCCTCGGTGGTCTGAGCCCCTTTGGCTCCATTCTCGCCTCGTTCTTCATCCAGCATATCACGACCGGCGGCGGCAATGTCGACCTGACGGTCTATTCCCCGCAGATCTCCAGCCTGATCTCCAGCCTCATCATCTTCCTGTGCGCGTTCAGCGGCTTCCTGAAGGAGCGCCTGCAGGCCTCGCTGCGGAAGGGCGATGAGCGCCGTGCCGCGCGCGCCAAGCTTGCGGAAGAACAGAAAGGAGGTGCGCAGAAATGACACTGCTGATCCAGTATACGATCATTTTTGCCTCGGTCCTGCTTCTCGTCGCCCTGGGCGGCTGCTTCTCGGAGCGTTCCGGCGTCATCAACATCGGCCTTGAGGGCATCATGGTCATCGGCGCACTCGGCGGCGCACTTGTCATGAAATTCCTGCCGGTCTCCGTCGGCGCACCGGTCATGGTCCTGACGGTCATCCTCGCCAGCGCTGCGGCGGGCCTGCTGTATTCGCTGCTGCTCGCCGTTGCCTCGATCACGTTCCGCGCGGACCAGACCATCACCGGCACGGCCATGAACCTGCTGGCAACGGCTGCTGCGACTGTCGCGGTCAAGGCTATGAACGCGTCGATGTCCGGTGGCAACGACGTTTCCTCCGATATCTCCTACATCGAGCCGAAGAAGCTCTTCATCCTGAACATCGGCAAATTCGAGTTCAACTGGTTCATGCTGGTTGCCGTCATTGCACTGATCGTCTCGTTCGCTGTGCTGTATAAGACGCGCTTCGGCCTGCGCCTGCGTGCCTGCGGCGAGCATCCGCAGGCGGCGGACTCCGTCGGCATCAACGTCTACAAGATGCGTTATGCCGGTGTCATGATCTCCGGCGTGCTCGGCGGCCTCGGCGGCATCGCTTTCATCACGGCCGGCGTCAGTGTCTGGAAGTTTGAATACGGCGTCGCGGGCTTCGGCTTCCTGGCCCTCGCCGTCATGATCTTCGGCGGCTGGAGTCCGGTGAAGATCGCACTGGCTGCGATCCTGTTCGGCTTCTTCCGCGCTTTGGGCAATGTCTACTCCGGCTTTGACTTCCTGCTCAAGCTCAACATGCCCAGCGTTGTTTACAACATGCTGCCCTACTTCGTCTCCCTCATCGTTCTGGCCTTCACGTCCAAGAAGTCCAGAGCCCCGAAGGCTGAGGGCATCCCCTACGATAAAGGCCAGCGCTGAGTTCTGTTCAAACCGGTTCTCCTGCTCCCGCTTTCGGGGGCAGGAGAATCCCAGACTGTCAAAAAACCTGCACAGCCGAAAGTTTCGGAGGGAAGAAAAGCGTGAAAGGAAACCGTCAGGGTGT
>DQIA01000076.1:0-36993 GCA_003525905.1 Clostridiales bacterium | reverse complement strand
TGCAAAATCATGCTGCAAAATTTAATTTTGCAATTCTGAAAGCAGCTTGTCAAAAAAGTCCAAAGGGACTTTTTTGACAAGCTGAATCCTTTGCACCGGGACATGCGCAGCCCGGTATTTCGATAGAGGAGAAATAGAATGTCAAATATCATTGTGCTGGGTATCGCAGGCGGCAGCGGCAGCGGCAAAACAACGCTCATGAAGAACCTGATCGCCCGCTTTCAGGACGATGTCACCGTGCTCAGCCACGATAATTACTATCGGCCCTATGACGAGCTGACCATCGAGGAGCGCCGCAAGCTCAACTATGATCATCCGGACGCCTTCGATACCGACATGATGATCGGCCACTTGAAGGAGCTGAAGGCCGGGCACAGCATCGAGTGCCCCGTCTACGACTATGCGACCTATTCCCGCACGAACGAGACCGTCACGGTCGAGCCGCGCAAGGTCATTCTGGTCGAGGGCATCCTGATCTTTGAGAACCACGCCCTGTGCGATCAGATGGATATCAAGATCTTTGTGGATACGGACGCCGACGTCCGCCTCATCCGCCGCATCCGCCGCGACGTTGCAAAGCGCGGGCGAAGCCTCGATTCCGTGCTCGGCCAGTATCTTGCAACGGTCAAGCCCATGCACGAGCAGTTCGTGGAGCCGAGCAAAAAAAATGCTGATCTCGTCGTGCTCGAGGGCGGCAAGAATCTGGTCGCGCTCGAAATGATCATCGACCGCATCCAGCGCCACATCGACAGCAATTGAAGAAGGTCTTCTCTCCGGGCGGCCCATTCGGCCGCCCGGCGCTGTTTTTCTTTTCGGAATGGGGATTGACAGCGGCCTTCCGGCGTGCTATACTGCTTATGAGCGATTTATGAGCGAAATTAACGTTCTGGTTACGGAGGTGCAGTATGAAAGCTTGGGAACGGGAGCGGCGGCTACTGGAGCGGCTGCAGGAGCAGGGCTCGCTTGCATTGACGGAGGCCTGCGCATTGACGGGGGCATCCGTCGCAACGACGCGGCGCGATTTTGAGCTGCTGCAGGAAAAGGGACTGGCTCAGCGCACGCACGGCGGCCTGCAGCTTCCGAAAAAGGAGGAGCCGAAGGGCTATCTGCAGGGAACGGCGATCCTGAATCATACGGATGAGGAAAAATACCGCATCGCGCAGGAGGCAGCGGCCTCGGTCAAGGCAGGGGAGTCCGTGTTCCTCGGCGCGGGCAAGACGTGCAATATGCTGGCGTCCATGCTCCAGAACGTCGAGCGCCTGACCGTCGTCACGACGAGCATCACGGCGGTGCTGGAGCTGGCCGAGTGCCCGAATGCGTCCGTGACGCTGCTGGGCGGCGATGTCCACGCAGGGAAGAATTATATTGAGACGCTGGACCCGGACATCAGCCATGTGCTGCGCGGCTTTTACTTTGACAAGGTCTTCATCACGGTCGACGGCATCGATCTGGAGCGCGGCTACACCGTGAACAACAAGAATCAGATCGGCCTCTACACCCAGCTTGCGCGCATGACGCGCCGGTTTTACATTCTGGCCGACAGCGCAAAGTACGACCGCCGCGCCTTTGCCAGCGTTTTTCCACCGGAAAAGACCTGCCGCATGATCACAACGAGCGGCGCACCGCAGAAGTATCTGGACTTTTATGCCCGGCAGGGGATCCCCTGCACGGTACTGCCGTTTGAATGAGCGAAATATGAGCGATTGAAACCCGCACGGATGGAAGGGAAACCGGAAGATCTGTGCGGGTTTTTGCAATCGGGCCTTGGTATGTGAAAATATTTCCAAACGATTTTGGCTATTTCGCCGAAAAACAAAAAATCCGGGCCGATGTATTGACAGATCGCCAATTTTGTGGGATGATAGATGCCGTAAAGATGGGCGTAGTATGCTTGAGCGATTTTGAGCGATACGCCCGGCAAACAAATGGAGATAGCAACTATGAGAAATGAAGGCATTGTTGAACTGTATGCCCCGCGCAGAACGCTCATCGGGCGCGACGGCATCACCAAGATCCCGCATTTTCTGCAGCGCCTGAGTTCGAAGTGCGTCCTCGTTGTGACGGATAAGGGCCTCATCAAGGTCGGCACCGCCGGAAAGGTCACGGCTGTTCTCGATAATGCGAACATCCAGTATGTGGTCTATGACGGCGTGGAGCCGAACCCTACGACCCGGATCGTTTATGACGCGCTGCATTTCTATCAGGAGCACCAGTGCGATGCGATCATCGCCATCGGCGGCGGCTCGCCGATCGATGTGGCAAAGGCCGTGAGCATCCTGTCCGCCAACGGTGGAAAGATTCAGGATTACAACGGCTACAACAAGTCGAAAAAGCGCGGTACGCCGATCATCGCCGTCAACACGACGGCCGGCACCGGCTCCGAGTGCACGCGTGCCTACGTCGTCACGGACGAAGAGACGAAGACAAAGATGCTCATGGTGGACACGAACTGCCTTGCGCATTTGGCTCTGAACGACCCGATGCTCATGGTCGGCATGCCGCCTTCTCTGACGGCTGCCACCGGTATTGACGCCCTGACGCACGCCATTGAGGCCTACATCTGCAATACGCACACGCCCTACACCGACGCTCTGTCTCTTGAGGCGGTCCGTCTGGTCTCCGGCTCGCTGCGCGACGCAGTCCGCGACGGCTCGAACATGGACGCCCGCACGAATATGTGCTGGGCCGAGTATATGGCCGGTCTTGCCTTCTCAAACGCGGGTCTCGGCCTCGTGCACGGCATTGCGCATCAGCTCGGCGGCTTCTACAACATCCCGCACGGCTTGGCAAACGCCATTCTGCTGCCGCGTGTGCTGGAGTACAACCGCCCCTACTGCATGGGCCGCCTTGCCACTGTGGCGCAGGCTATGGGCGAGAAGTGCGATAACCTTTCGGTCGATCAGGCCTCGAAGAAGGCTATTGAGGCCGTCCGCCGCCTGTGTGACGATGTGAAGATCCCGAAGCTCTGCGACACGAAGTTCCGCATGGAAGACATCGACGTGCTGGCCGAGCATGCGCTGGAGGACACCGCCACGCAGACAAACATCGTCCGCCCGACGCTGGATGATGTCAAGACCATCCTTGCCAAGACGTATTACGAGGGCATCGTCCTGAAGACGGTGCAGAAATGAGGAGGCACGGCATGGAGAAATCTGAGGTCCAGAGAAAGGTCCAGCTTGCCACCTCGGAAGAGGTCTTCCGCAAAACGGGCCGGATCTTCGTTCCGGTCGCATCGTCTGCGCGCCATGTGCATCTGTGCCATGCGGATGTCGAGCGCCTGTTCGGACCGGGCCATCAGCTGACCGTGTTCCGCATGCTGTCTCAGCCGGGGCAGTACGCCTGCACGGAGCAGGTGACCATCGTCGGACCGAAGGGCCAGCTCGCCAAGGTCCGCGTGCTCGGCCCGGAGCGCAGCGCCACGCAGGTGGAGATCGCCATGACCGACTCGTTCAAGCTCGGTATCAAGGCGCCTGTGCGCATGTCCGGCAAAACGGCCGGAACGCCGGGCTGCAGGCTCGTCGGCCCTGCCGGTGAGATCGAGCTTTCCGAGGGCGTTATCATCGCGGCACGCCATCTGCATCTTTCCGAGGCGCAGTGTGCGCTGTTCGGCCTGCGGGACGGCCAGCCCGTCCGCCTGCGCGCCGAGGGTGAACGCGCCGTTGTATTTGAAAATGTGATCGTCCGCAGCGGCAAGGGCCATGACATGGAGGTCCACATCGACACCGATGAGGCCAATGCCATTGCCATGCGCGGGACCCCGATGATGGAGGTCCTGCCCTGACCGGCTGCGGGTAAGAGGTAGCTATGGATCGAGCACAGCTTTACAAGTTAACAGAGCTGATCGTAGCCGAGGTCGTCCGCCGCATTGCGCAGGAGGAGCGCCGCAGGCAGCACCCCGAGCAGGTGCTCGTGCTGCTGGCCGACAGCGTCTCCTTCCCGGAGAAGCTGCAGCAGACGCTGAACGAGCAGTTCGGCGTCGCCTACACGCCTGTGAGCATCCCGGAGACGAACACGTTTGCAGACGAGGCCCTGCTCTACGCCGGAAAGCTGGAGCCGGGCGGGCTGCTCGAGCGGGTGAAGGAGGCCAAAACGGTCATCCTCGTCTCGCCGCGGCTCGAGCTGCTGCGCCGCATCGCGTCCGGCGATGACGGCGACCCGCTGTCGCATCTGCTCGTGCGCGCTATTCTGTGGCAGAAGGATGTCCGGGTGTATCTCGACTATGAGCCGCCCCGCTTCCGCCGCAACACCTTCCTTGCAGATACCGCCGAGGCCATCGACACGCTGCGGCAGATGGCTGTTACGGTCTGCCCGTATTTCGCCGTGGCTCCGCAGGAGCCGGAGGGCACGGACCTCGTTACGGAAGCGGATGTTCTGGACGCCGCGAAGACGGAGAGCAAAACGATCCGCTGCCGCAGCGGCGCGATCATCACACCCGCCGCACGCGATGCACTGGCCGCGACCGATGTGATCCTGCGGTATGAAGGAGAAACAACACATGCAGCTAGCTAGAGTGAAGGGAACCGTCGTCAGCACGAACAAGGCCGAAAAGCTGAATGGGCTGAAGCTTCAGCTCATCAAGCCCATCGACATTGAGACCTGGCAGGAGAAGGGCGGCCTCCTCGTCGCCATTGACGCCGTCGGCGCAGGTGAGGGGGAAGTCGTGATGGTCGTCAGCGGCAGCTCGTCGCGCCAGACGGCCGTGACGGAGGGCAAGCCCGTCGACCTGAGCATTGTTGCCATCATTGATTCGGTCGACGTCAACGGCTCCCGGATTTTTGAGAAATTCAGCAGAGGTTGATTTCAGAAAACCAGCAAACGCGAATCTATATTAGAAAGTTGAGGATATGTTATGGCATTGACGAAAGAACAGATCCAGCAAATTGCCGCGCAGACACGCAGCAGCTTTGAGACGGGCTCGTTTGCCCCGACCGGCGTGCAGTGCCTGTTCGACGATGTGCATGACGCGATCGACACGGCCATCCGTGCTCAGCATCAGCTCATGGACATGTCGCTCGAGGAGCGCGGCAAGCTGATCGAGGCCATGCGCGTCTGCGCCCGGGAGCATGCTGAAGAGCTTGCCATTCTGGCGCATGAGGAGACCGGCTACGGCAAGGTGCCTCACAAGATCGCGAAGAACCTCCTCGCCGCGAACAAGACCCCCGGTATCGAGGATCTGCATCCCACGGCGTTCAGCGGCGACAACGGCCTGACGCTCGTTGAGACGGCCCCCTATGGCGTCATCGGAGCCATCACTCCGTCCACGAACCCCACCGCCACCATCATCAACAACTCCATCAGCATGATCTCCGCGGGCAACGCCGTGGTGTATAATCCCCATCCGGCAGCAAAGCGCGCCTCTCAGAAGGCCATGGAGCTGCTTAATGAGGCCATCGTGAAGGCGGGCGGCCCGAATGGCCTGATGACCGCTGCGAAGGAGCCGACGCTCGATACCTCGAAGGTCATTATGACCCACAAGGCCATCAAGATGCTGGCCGTCACCGGCGGCGAGGCCGTTGTCGGCGTGGCCATGAAGTCCGGCAAGAAGTGCGTTGCCGCAGGCCCGGGCAACCCCCCTGTCATCGTCGACGAGACCGCCGATATCGCGCAGGCTGCCAAGGACATCGTCGACGGCGCGAGCTTCGACAACAACGTCCTTTGCGTAGCCGAGAAGGAAGTCTTCATGGTCAACTCCATTGCCGACTCCCTCATGAACACGATGGAAAAGTGCGGCGCTTACCGCGTCTACGGTGAGGATATCGACAAGATCGTCCGTACCGTGCTCATCCAGAAGGACGGCAAGTATGTCATCAACCGCAAGTTTGTCGGCCATGATGCAACCTACATCCTCCGCGAGAGCGGCGTGCAGTTCAGCGGCGATCCCGTGCTTGTCATCGCCGATGTCGACCGCTATCATCCGTTTGTCGAGGTCGAGATGCTCATGCCGGTGCTCGGTATGGTCCGCGTGAACAACTTCGACGAGGCGCTGGACGAGGCCTTCCGCGCAGAGCATGGCTGCCAGCACTCCGCGATGATCCATTCCTCCAACGTGCACAACATGTCCCGTGCGGCTCGCCGCATGAACACGACCATCTTCGTCAAGAATGCCCCGTCCTACTCCGGTCTGGGCTTCGGCGGCGAGGGCTACACCACGCTGACCATCGCCACTCCGACCGGCGAGGGCCTGACGAGCGCGAAGTCCTTTACGCGCGCAAGACGCTGTGTGCTGAAGGGCGACTTCCGCATCATCTGAGGCGGACGGGATGGAGCTGAATAAACTGGTCTGCGACGCCGGTATTCTCGGCGCGGGCGGCGCGGGCTTTCCCACCCATGTAAAGATCAACTGCAAGGCCGAATTCGTCCTTGCAAACGGAGCCGAGTGTGAGCCGCTGCTGCGGGTCGACCAGCAGGTCATGCAGTATTTCGCAGCCGATGTCGTGCGCGGCATCCGCGCCGTGAAGGAATTCACCGGTGCGAAGCGCGCGGTCATCTGCCTGAAGGAGCATTACCACGCTGCCGTTGCCGCGTTGCAGGAAGTGCTGAAGGACGCGGACGATGTGGAGCTGCATCTGCTGCAGGGCTATTATCCTGCAGGCGATGAGCAGCAGATCGTCTACGAGGTCACGGGCCGTGTCGTCCCGACCGGCGGCCTGCCGCTGGATGTCGGCGCGGTCGTGTGCAACGTCAGCACGCTCACGAATATTGCCGCCGCGCTCGACGGCAAGAAGGTCACGGAGAAGTATGTCACGGTCGGTGGCGCGGTGAAGAACCCTGTCACGCTCCGCGTTCCGGTCGGCATCTCCCTGCAGGAGCTCATGGACGCCGCCGGCGGTCCCACCTGCGACTGCAAATACATCATCGGCGGCCCGTGCATGGGCCGGGTGGTCGACACGCTGGACATCCCGGTGACGAAGACGACCGGCGGCCTGCTGGCCATCCCGAAGGATCACCCCCTGCTGGAGCGGAAGTCTCCGAAGCTCAATCTGCAGCTCATCATGTCGGTCTGCTGCCAGTGCTCCATGTGCACGCAGATGTGCCCGCGCAACGCGCTCGGCCTGAATGTGCAGCCGCATAAGGCCATGCGCAGTCTGGCAAGCGGCGGCGATCTGCTGGGCGAATTCAACGGCATCTTCTCCTGCTGCAACTGCGGACTATGCACCTATTACGCCTGCAACTTCGGCCTGAAGCCCTCGCAGGTGATGCAGACGCTCAAATCTGCCATTGCCTCGAAGGGCGTTCGCCCCCGTAAGGAGGTCTACGGCCCGGTGGACGGCGGCCTGGAGAACAAGAAGGTCCCGGTCGAGCGTCTGATCGCGCGCCTCGGCATCGCGGAATACGACGTTCCCGCGCCCATGGCGGAAAAGCCCCTGACGACGAGCTGCGTGCGCATCGCGCTGCGCATGGGCGTCGGCGCTCCGAGCGTTCCGGTCGTTGCGGTCGGGGATAAGGTCCGCAAGAACCAGCTCGTGGCCGACATCGCGGACAAGAAGCTCGGCGTCAAGATGCATGCCAGCATCTCCGGCGTCGTGACGGACATCACCGCCGACTACATTGAGATAAGGAAGGCTGCCAAATGAATGCACTGGGTATGATTGAAGTTCAGAGCATCCCGCTCGGCGTCAACGCCGGCGATGCGATGCTCAAGGCCGCGACGGTCCAGCTTGTCACGGCGCAGCCGGTCTGCGCGGGCAAGTACATCGTGATCGTCACGGGCGAGGTCTCCGCCGTCAGCGAAAGCGTCGCGGCAGGCAAGGCCGAGGCCGGTCAGCGCCTGATCGACAGCATGGTGATCTCCCATGTGCACGAGCAGGTGCCCCGCGCCATCAACGCCTGCAACGAGATCGGCGAGGTCGCTGCCATCGGCGTTATGGAGGCCTACAGCCTCTGCGCAGCCGTTGTCGCAGCCGATGCAGCCGTGAAGGCGGCTGATATCCACCTGATGGACGTTCGTCTCGGCCGCGGCCTGGGCGGCAAGTCCTTCATCACCATGACGGGCGATGTCGCTGCCGTGCGCGCTGCCATCCATGCTGCCGAGGGCATGCCCGAGGTCAAGGGCCTGCTGTCGGAGAGCGTTGTGATCCCGCACCCGCATCCCGATATCGTCAAGTCCCTTTATTAAGCGTAAAAATATTTTCACATACACAATCATTGGAGGTTTTTTATCATGAAAGAAGCATTAGGCATGATCGAGACCCGCGGCCTGATCGGCGCTGTCGAAGCAGCCGATGCCATGGTCAAGGCAGCAAACGTTCATCTGATCGGTGAGCAGCAGATCGGCTCCGGCCTCGTGACCGTCATGGTCCGCGGCGATGTCGGCGCTGTCAAGGCCGCTGTCGATGCAGGCGCTACCGCCGCGAAGCGCGTCGGCGAGCTGTACGGCACCCATGTCATCCCGTCCCCGCACGACGACGTGGAGAGCATCCTGCCCACCCTTGGCTGATTTATTCAGAATTGATTTACGGAGGAAATAACCTATGAAACTCGCTCTTGGTATGATTGAGACCCGCGGCCTGATCGGCGCTGTCGAAGCAGCCGATGCCATGGTCAAGGCAGCTAATGTTCATCTGATCGGCAAGCAGCAGATCGGCTCCGGCCTCGTGACCGTCATGGTCCGCGGCGATGTCGGCGCTGTCAAGGCCGCTGTCGACGCAGGCGCTACCGCCGCAAAGCGCGTCGGCGAGCTGTACGGTACCCATGTCATCCCGTCTCCGCACGACGACGTGGAAGCCATCCTGCCGAACATCGGTTAAGCTATGTATATCGGGGAAGTCGTCGGCTGCGTCGTGGCGAGCGTGAAGGAGGAGCGGCTGGAAAATATCCCGCTGCTCGTCGTTCAGCTCATTGAAAAAGGCGTAAAAACGAAGATGATCGTGGCTGCCGACGCGACCCGGCAGGCCGGTCGCGGAGATTTTGTCTTCATGATCGGCTCAAAGGAGGCGGCGCGCATGTTCCGCAAGACGGTGCCTGCGGCCGACTCGGCGATCGTCGGATTTATCGACTCGTATAATGTCAGAATCAAAGAATAATCTGGAGGAATAACCTATGAAACTCGCTCTTGGTATGATCGAGACCCGTGGCCTGATCGGCGCTGTCGAAGCGGCCGATGCGATGGTCAAGGCAGCCGATGTGCATCTCATCGGCAAGCAGCAGATCGGCTCCGGCCTCGTGACCGTTATGGTCCGCGGCGATGTCGGCGCCGTCAAGGCCGCTGTGGACGCAGGCGCCACCGCTGCGAAGCGTGTCGGCGAGCTGTACGGCACCCATGTCATCCCGTCCCCGCACGATGACGTGGAGGCTATCCTGCCGAAGCTCGGATGAAGCTGGCCAGGGTCGTCGGGAACGTCGTCTCTACGGTGAAGGATGCCTGCTACACCGGTCAGAAGCTGATGATCATCGACTATATCGACGAGAACGGCAGTTTGACCGGGAATCAGGCCATCGCCTTTGACGTGGCGGACGCCGGGATCGGAGATACGGTCCTTGTGAATGTCGAGGGCGGCTCGGCGAACATGTTCCTCGGCCGCTCCGTCATCGCCGATCTGACGATCTGCGGTGTCATCGACCACATCACGCTCGACGGCGAGACCCGGGAATACCACTGAGGTGACGCATTCCCACATTCCACGAAACAGGTGAGATGGATATGGATATCGAAGCGATCCGGAAACAGGTGGAGCAGCAGGTCATGCAGTATTTCCATCTGGAACCGACGGTAACGGACGCGCCCTATGCCGGCATGGTCACGGGCGTGGACGTGATCTCCCATCTGGAGCACTCTCTTCTCAACCCCGACACGACGCTTGAGACCATCGAGCGCGAATGTGCCGTCGCACGGAAATACTCCGTCGCAGCGGTCTGCGTTGCACCGTACTATGTACCGGCTGCGCGCGAGATCCTGCTCGGCAGCCCCGTCGCCGTCGGCACGGCCATCGGGTTCCCGCACGGCTGCATGTCGCAGGCCGCCAAGCTGGCGGAGCTGCGCGAGTGCATGGCCAACGGAGCCACGGAGGTCGACGTCGCGCTGAACGTGCTGGCCATCAAGTCCGGCCGTCTCGATGTGGCGCAGCGTGAGCTCGATGAGCTCGTGCGCTGTGCGGTCGGCAAGGTCCAGCTCAAGGCCGTGTTCGAGCACGCGCTCTACACGCCGGAGGAGAAGCGCGCCGTTCTGCAGATGCTGCGCAGCAGCGGTGTGAACTATGTGAAGATCCAGAATATGCTCAGCGGCCACGGCGCCCGCGTTGAGGATGTCCGCTTTGCCAGCGAGATCCTCGGCCGCAATGTCGGCATCAAGATCGACGGCGGCATCAAAACGCTCGAGCAGGCAGAAGAACTGCTTGCCGCAGGTGCAACGCGCCTTGGCCTGACGGCCACGGCGAAGATCGCCGAGGAAGCGCTGAAAAACGCATAAACGATACGAAAGGAAACGACTTTCAATGGATATCAATGAAATTATCAGACAGGTAACGGAGGAGATCTGCTCCAAGTACGGCGCGCAGACCCAGACGCCCGCCGCGAGCGACGGCTATACCCCGGCAGACATGGCCAAGTACATTGACCATACCTACCTGAAGCCGGAAGCCAGCGTCAACGAGATCCGCAAGATCTGCGACGAGGCCAAGAAGTATCACTGCGCCAGCGTGTGCGTGAACCCCTCCTACATTCAGTATGTCGCCCAGCAGCTCGAGGGCAGCGGCGTGACGCCGTGCTGCGTCATCGCTTTCCCGTTCGGCACCAGCACCCCCGAGGCGAAGGCCTTCGAGGCCTCCGACGCCGCCTCCAAGGGCGCTCGTGAGATCGACATGGTCATCAATGTCGGCGCCATCAAGTCCGGCGACTGGCTGCTTGTCAAGCGCGACATCGAGGGCGTTGTCAACGCCGTCAAGGGCCGTGCCAAGGTCAAGGTCATTATCGAAGCCTGCCTCCTGACCGACGAAGAGAAGGTCAAGGCCTGCACCGTTGCGAAGCTCGCCGGCGCTGCCTTCGTGAAGACCTCCACCGGTTATTCCACCGGCGGCGCTACCGTCGAGGATGTCCGCCTGATGCGCGAGACCGTCGGCCCCGAGATGGGCGTCAAGGCCTCCGGCGGCGTTCGTACCTATGACGATGCCATTGCCATGCTCAAGGCCGGTGCAAACCGTCTGGGCTGCAGCTCCACGATGAAGATCGTCAGCGGCGTGAAAGAAGACGAGCATAAGTGCGTCAACTGCGGCAACTGCAAGAACCAGTGCCCGTCCGGCAACGTCGAAATCCGCAAGAAGCTGTATTGATTTATTCCAAGCGCAACATAGAAAGGATTTGACCCCCATGAGAAAACCCATGATCGCGGGCAACTGGAAAATGAACAAGACGCCCGCTGAGACCGTCGCCCTTGTCGAAGACCTGAAGAAGATCCAGGTCCGCACGAAGGCGGAAGTCGTTGTCTGCCCGATGACCGTCAGCCTGTTCGCTGCCGCAACGCAGCTGAAGGGCACGGACATCAAGCTCGGTGCGCAGAACGTCCATTTTGAGGACAAGGGCGCTTTCACCGGCGAGTGCAACATCGCCAGCCTGAAGGAGCTCGGCGTCGAGTATGTCATCCTCGGCCATTCCGAGCGCCGTCAGTACTTCGCTGAGACCGATGAGACCGTCAACAAGAAGGTCCTGAAGGTTCTGGCCGAAGGCCTGAAGCCCATCGTCTGCGTCGGTGAGAGCCTGCAGCAGAAGCAGACCAATATCACGAACGAAGTCGTCTGCATGCAGACGAAGGCCGCTCTGTGCGGCGTCAGCCCGGCAAAGGTGACGGATGTCGTCATCGCCTATGAGCCGATCTGGGCCATTGGCACCGGCATGACCGCCACGGCGACGGACGCCAACCGCACCATCGCCGCCATCCGTGCTGCGATCCGCGAGCTGTTTGGCGACGCTGCCGACCAGGTCCGTATCCTTTACGGCGGCAGCATGAACGACAAGAACGCGACCGAGCTGATGAGCCAGCCTGAGATCGACGGCGGCCTGATCGGCGGCGCAAGCCTTGTTGCCGAGAAGTTCGAGAAGGTTATCAACTATCACGGCTGATCCTATTCGGAACAACATGAGCCCCGGTGCATCGCACCGGGGCTTTGCTTGTCTGCGGATGATGTAAAAAGCTCCCGGCGCGGTTTGATACTGCACCGGGAGCTTTTCCGTCGGAAACGGTTATTTCGTATTCTCGAACACGTCGTGATTCCGGACGAAGTATTCGATGCCGGAATAGAGCGTCGTGACGGTGATAGCGGCCACGACGACCCAGTCGAGCACCTCGCTGAACACAAAGCGGCGGCCGAAGACGAGCATGAAGCTCAGGCCTGTCATGGTGACAGCAGTCTTGACCTTACCGGACCAACCGGCTGCAATGACGCGGCCCTTTCCGGCGGCGATGAGACGCAGGCCTGTCACGGCAAATTCGCGCGCCAGAACGATCATCAGTGCCCAGGCAGGATAGATGCCCCATTCGCAGAACATGGCCATAGCGGCGATGACAAGCACCTTATCGGCCAGCGGGTCAAGGAATTTGCCGAGGTCCGTCACCTGATTGCAGCGGCGCGCGATCTGACCGTCCAGAATATCGGAAAGACTGGCCACGGCAAACACGACGCAGGAGACGATCTGCATCCAGCTCCAGATCTCACTGAGGTACATACAGACCAGAAAAACCGGGATCATCACGACACGAAACAGCGTGATCTTCGTTGCAGTCGTCATTATGCATTCTCCTCCATTTCACCGACCAGGTCGCCGTCCTCGGCGCCTGTGATGCGGACCATTACAAACTCACCGGGAACGACACTGCGCGCCGCAGAGAACAGTACGCGACCGTCGATATCGGGCGAGTCGGCATAGGTCCGGCCGAAGCAGCGGCCGGTCTCCGGCTCCTCGCCCTCGCAAAGCACCTCCATGACCGTTCCGACACGGGCTGCGTTGTACTCATCCATGATGCGCGACTGCAGCTCGGCGATGATCTCGGCGCGGCGCTGCGCGACCTCCTCGTCCGCATGTTCCATTTTGGCGGCAGGCGTTCCGTCCTCAGGGGAGAACACGAACGCGCCGACGCGCTCGAGCTTGTTCTCACGGAGCCAGGTACAGAGCTCTTCGAACTCGGCCTCGCCCTCGCCGGGCAGGCCCGTGATGAGGCTCGTGCGGATGACGGCGTCGGGCAGGCGGCTGCGCAGCTTCTGGAGCATCTCGTCCAGCTCGGCGCGGGTCCCGCGGCGGTTCATGCGGCGCAGGATCGCGTCGTTCACATGCTGGATAGGAATGTCCATGTAGTTGACGAGCTTCGGCTCGGACGCGAACGTGTCCAGCAGCTCGTCCGTGATCATATCGGGGTAGAGGTAGTGCACGCGGATCCAGTGGAAGCCCTCAATGCGGCACAGCTCGTGCAGCAGGAGGGGAAGGCGCGGCGCGCCGTACAGGTCCGTGCCGTAGCGGCTCGTGTCCTGCGCGACGACGATCAGCTCCTTGACGCCGGACTCCGCAAGGCCGCGGGCCTCCTGCAGGATGTCCTCCACGGCGCGGCTGCGGTAGCGCCCGCGCAGATGAGGGATGATGCAGAAGGCGCAGAAATTGTTGCAGCCCTCGGCGATCTTGATGTAGGCATAGTGCTGCGGCGTCGTGAGCACGCGCCCGGCCTCATCTGCCGGGGCGTCGATGTCGCCGAACTCGCTGACGGTCTCGCCGCCGTTCAGCAGGCGGTCCGCCACGGAGACGATGTCGTCATAGCTGCCTGTACCGAGCACGCCGTCGACCTCCGGCATCTCCTGCAGAATCTCATCCTGATAGCGCTGTGACAGGCAGCCTGTTACGAGCAGACGGCCGATGCGGCCCTCCTGCTTCAGCGCGCCCATGGCGAGAATGTTGTCGATGGCCTCGCTCTTGGCCGAGTCGATAAAGCCGCAGGTGTTGACGATCACGAGATCCGCGCCGTCCACATCCTCCTGCAGGGTGTAGCCTGCCTGCTGCAGGCGATAGAGCATCTGTTCTGCGTTGACCTGATTTTTGGCACAGCCAAGGGAGATCATTCCCACTCGTTTGCCCATCGGGGTTGTACCTCTTTCCTTATTCCTCCGGAAGATCCGGGTCGTAACGTTCGAGCGCGCGGCGGATATCGCCCCACGCATGGCCGCGGCGCAGCAGCGCGTCTGCTGCGCGGCGGATCTCCGTGCGGTCGGGCTGCCTGCCGCGGAACCGCTTCTGTAAAAATGCGTCGATCGCGTCGTCCTGCTCCGGGAGCTCGGCAAGAGCCTCGTCCCACAGCTCGCGCGGGATGTGCTTGGCGTAGAGCATCTGCCGGATGCGTGCCGCGCCGTAGCCCTTTGCCGTGCCGCTGCGGACGATCTGCCGGGCTGCGGCCTCGTCATCGAGCAGGGAGAGCCCGGCGAGCCATTCGACGGCCTGCCTGGCGTTCTCGGGCGATTCGCCCTTCTGGCGCAGACGGTGCTCCAGCTCGGCGCGGGAGACCGTTGCGGCGGACAGAATGCGAACGGCGCGCTCCTTTGCGGACGCGGAGCCGGCAGCGGCCTCGAGCGAGGCGCGTGCGGCGTCCGGGATGTCCATGCCGGGGCGCAGGCTCAGGTCCGCGACCACGGCGGGGAGCACCAGCATGGCTTCGCCGCTGTCAAAGCGCAGACGCAGTTTGCCCTGCGGCGAGCGCGTCTGTTCAATGGCAAGCAGACGCATTATTCAGCGTCAAAGTCGTCCGCAGAAACATCCACGGGCTTGGCGGGGGCGGCGGGCTGCTTGATGCGGCTGTTCTGGACCTCCATCAGGTGGGCACGGACGCGCGCCTCCAGCTCGGCGGCCAGCTCAGGGTGATCGGCGATATACTGCTTGGCATTGTCGCGGCCCTGCCCGATGCGCTCGTCGCCGACGGAGAACCAGCTGCCGCTCTTATTGACAAGCTCCAGCGTGACGGCGATATCCAGCAGCTCGCCGAAGCGGGAGATGCCCTCGCCGTACATGATATCGAACACGGCCTCACGGAAGGGGGGCGCGCACTTGTTCTTGATGACCTTTACGCGCGTGCGGTTGCCGACGATCTCAGTGCCGCTCTTGATGGCCTCGATCTTACGGACGTCCAGACGCACGGAGGAGTAGAACTTCAGGGCGTTGCCACCGGTCGTGGTCTCGGGGTTTCCGTACATGACGCCGATCTTCATACGCAGCTGGTTGATGAAGATGACGATGCAGTTTGTCTTGGAGACGGTGCCAGCCAGCTTGCGCAGAGCCTGCGACATCAGGCGGGCCTGCAGACCGACAAAGGCCTCACCCATCTCGCCCTCGATCTCGGCGCGGGGCGTCAGAGCGGCGACGGAGTCGACAACGACGACGTCAATGGCGCCGGAGCGGACGAGGGCATCCGTGATATCGAGAGCCTGTTCGCCGGTGTCCGGCTGGGAAACGAGCATGGAGTCAATGTCTACGCCGATGGCGGCCGCGTAAACGGGATCGAGCGCGTGCTCGGCGTCCACAAAGGCGACTTCGCCGCCGCGCTTCTGTGCCTCCGCCAAAACGTGCAGGGCAAGCGTCGTCTTACCGGAGGATTCCGGACCGTAGATCTCGACGATACGGCCGCGGGGCAGGCCGCCGATGCCGAGGGCGGCGTCCAGTGCAAGGGAGCCGGTGGGGATGGCGTCCACGTTCATCTCCGGACGGTCGCCCAGACGCATGACGGCGCCCTTGCCATAGTTTTTCTCGATCTGGTGCAGCGCGGTCTCCAGCGCTTTTTTCTTGTCGTCTGCGGGCGCGGGGGCCTCGTAGGCGGGCTTTTTCTGTGCCATGGTCAGCCTTCCTCTCTCTTCCGGGCGAGAACGGCCCGGGTGATGTCTGCGGTGTCTTTTTTCAGCTCCGCGATCTCATAGCCTGCGCGGCGCAGCAGGTCGCACACGGCGGCGTCCTGGCCCATACCGAATTCAAAGCACAGCCAGCCGCCGGGGTTGAGCGCGGGGGTGAAGTTGCGCACGATGGCGCGGTAAAAATCCAGCCCGTCGTCGCCGCCCCAGAGCGCCAGATGCGGCTCATAGTCGCGGACGGACGGATCGAGCGTCTCCATTTCCGCCGTTGTGACATAGGGCGGATTCGAGACAATCAGGTCAAAGGTGCCGAGAAACGGGGCCGCGGGCTGCCGGACGTCGATCGTCAGGCACTTCACACGGCCGGACAGGCGCTGGCTGCCGACGTTCTGCCGGGCCACGCGCAGCGCGGCAGGGGAGACGTCTCCGAGCGTCACGCGCGCGTCCTTCACGCGGCGGGCGATGGCAAGGCCGATGCAGCCGGAGCCGGTGCACAGATCCAGAATGCGCGGATTCTGCTCGAGAAACAGCGCCTTTTTGATGGCAAGCTCCGTTACGGCCATGGTGTCGTCGCGGGGAATGAGCACGTCGGGCGTGACGGTGAGCGTCATGCCGTAGAAGTCCCATTCACCGAGGATGTAGGGCATGGGCTCTCCTGCCACGCGGCGGCGCACAAAGGACTGCGCCAGCTCACAGATCTCCTCAGAGGCGTAGAGGTCGCGGTCCGAGATCAGCTGCTCTGCCGTTTTGCCGGAGGCCGCGCAGATGAGCTCCCGCGCGACGTTCGAGGCAAACTGGCTCTCTGTGGGCAGCAGGGCGCGGCGGGCGTCGAGATAGAGCTCGGCGTATTTCTTTACCACCGGTCCTCGCCCTCCTTTTCCGGCAGAACGAGCGTCAGCGCCTCGATGCCGACCTCCAGCATGGAGTCGTCCGGCTCGTTTGTCGTCAGGTACTGCAGCCACATGCCGGGAGCGGACAGCGCGCGTGTCAGCCAGTTGTCATGGCGGCCAACGAGGCGGTTGAATTCATAGCTGATGCCGACGACGATCGGCAGGAGCAGGAGCTTCAGCACCACGCGCACGATGGCCTCGAGCCAGTGCGAGGTGATGCCCGCCGTGATCGGCCGCAGCAGCGGTGTGGCAAGGGAAAAGACCAGAATGGAGACAATCATCACGACGAACAGGAAGCTCGTACCGCAGCGCGGGTGCAGGCGGGTCATTTTGCGCGCGTTTTCGACCGTCAGGGGGAGCTTAGCCTCGTAGCAGCGGATGGTCTTATGCTCCGCGCCGTGATAGGAGAAGACGCGGCGCATGTCCTTCATGCGGGACACGAGGAACATGTAAGCAAGGAAGATCACGATGCGCAGCAGGCCCTCGAGCAGGTTGCGCACGATCTCATTCGTGGTGACAAAGCGGTTCAGGAACGAGCCGAGCAGCGACGGCAGCACGAAGAACAGCGCGATGGAGAACGCCAGTCCGAGCACGACGGAGAACGTGATGAGCGCGTTCTGCGCCTTCTCGGAGGACAGGCGCTTTTCCAGCCAGGCCTCAAAACGGCCGGGCTCCTTGCCTTTTTCGTCCTCGTCCTCCTCCGCAAAGAAATCCGCGGAATACATGAGGGCGGAAACGCCGGTCTTCATGGATGTGCAGAAATTGAAGATGCCGCGGATGAACGGCAGCTTCTTCGGCGACCACTTCTGCGAGAGCTTCCGCGGCTCGACCTTGCGCTGCAGGCCGTCCTTCGTGCGGACGACAACGGCGGATTTCTCCGGGCCGAGCATCATAATGCCCTCGATGAGGGCCTGCCCGCCGATCATGGTCTTGAATTGTTCCTGCGGCTGCTGTGTGTTCTTTTTTGCCATGTGTTTCCTTTCTATTGCTCTGCAATGGGGAGCCGGATGGTGACGACCGCGCCGCCGCCCTCGGCATTGGCGATGTCGAGCACGCCGTTGTGCATCGTAACGATCTCTTCGCAGACCGCAAGGCCGATGCCGCTGCCGCGCGCCTTGGAGGCGCCCTTGTAGAATTTCTTTTTCACAAGCGGCAGCTCCTCTTCGGGAATGCCGGGGCCGAAGTCGCGGATGCGGATGACAACGGAGTCCTGCCCATCCGCGTTCTCCCGGCAGATCTCGGCCGTGATCCTGCCACCCTCTCCGCCGTGCTTGGCGGCATTGTCCAGAATATTCAGGAAGACCTGCTTCATGCGCGCCGGGTCACAGGGGATTTCGGGGATATCGTCGTCATTTTCCAGATAGTCCAGCACGATGCCCTCCTGCCGCAGGCGGGAGCCGTACATGAACACGGTGTCCTCGAACTCCGTGCGCAGGTCGCACGGCACGACGTTCAGGGTAAAGCGGCCGTCCTGAAGGCGGGTGAACTCCAGCAGCTCCTCGACCATGTCCGTCAGGCGGGCGGCCTCGCGCTGGATGATGCTCAGGCCGCGGCGGGCCTCAGCGCTGTCAACTCCCGTTCCGGCGGACAGCAGCGTTTCGCTCCAGCCGCTGATGGCCGTGAGCGGGGTGCGCAGCTCATGCGAGACGGACGAGACGAACTCGGACTGCATTTTCTCTGCGCGGCTGATCTTTTCAGACATTTCGTTGATGGTGTCCGTCAGCTCGCCGATCTCATCATCGGACTTCCGCGGGATCTGCACGCCATAGCTGCCAGCGGAGATGCGCTTGGCCGTGGCGGTCAGCTCCTGCACCGGGACAAGAATGGATTTGACAAAGTAGCGGCCGCTGACATAGACGATGAGCAGCACGATCAGGCCGACAAGCGCGGCGCACAGGCTGAAGAGCATGATCTGCCGGTCGGCGCGGCGCAGGCTCGTGACATAGCGCAGCACGCCGATGACCTCGCCGTTCGTATAGATGAGCGGGCTGGAGACTGCCATGATGCGCTCACCGGTCGCGGGATTTGTTCCGGTGTGGGACGCGATGGCCTTCGTCTCGATGGCCTCGCGGATGTCGGACGTCACACCGGCCATACCGGAGTACACGCCGTAGGACGAGGCGACGATGCGGTTGTTCGTGTTGACGAACTGCAGCTCCATCTGGTCCTTCGAGTCAAAGCTCTGGGCGAATTTTGCACAGGACTGGTAATATTCGTTGTAGCTCTGGCGGACGTAGTTGTCGAAAAAGCTCGTGCTCGTGCGCGCTTTGGCCTCCATCCCGGCCTCCATGCTGGAGTAGTAATAGGCTGCGACCATGATCGAAAGCGCGATCACGCAGAGAAGCACGATGGCAAACAGAATGCTCAGCGTATTGCGCAGCCAGCGCTTCTGCAGGCCGCTGTTTCGTTTCATGGCGGTTCCTCCCGGGCTTACAGGCCCCATTTATAGCCGTAGCCCCAGACCGTGGTGATGTAGGTCGGGTTTGCGGTGTTATCCTCGATCTTGATGCGCAGGCGGCGGATGTTCACATCCACGATCTTGAGCTCGCCGTCGTAATCGCGGCCCCAGACCGAGGTGAGAATGTCTTCCCGCGACAGGGCGCGGCCGGGGTTCTGCATGAACAGCTGCAGAATGGCGAACTCCACCTGCGTGAGCTTGATGCGGCGGCCGCTCTTTTCGAGCGTGCGGTTGCGCAGGTTGAGCGTGAACGGCTCGTGGACGATGACTTCGGGATCGGCCTCGGCCGCGCCGCCGATGCGGCGGTAGAGCGCGTCGATGCGCGCCGTCAGCTCGGCGGGGGAGAAGGGCTTGGTGACATAGTCGTCCGCGCCGGTCATAAGGCCCGTGACCTTGTCCATCTCCTGCGTGCGCGCCGTGAGCATGATGATGCCGATGGCCTTGTTCGTCGCACGGATGCTGCGGCAGACCTCGAAGCCGTCGATATCCGGCAGCATGATGTCCAGAATGGCCACGCCGGTGTCCGGGTTTTCCTTCAGGCGCTCAAGCGCCTCGCGGCCGGTCCCGGCCTCGATGGCCTCATAGCCCGCCCGCTTGAGATTGATGACGACGAAGCTGCGGATGCTGACCTCGTCCTCCAGAATCAGTACCTTTTTCATGCTTCTCTCCTTTTCCTGCCTTCCGCCGAGCGGCGGAGACTGCAACGGGGATCGGTCAGGACGTTGTAACGTCGCCGGTCTTCCAGTCGTTCTGAATAAAATGGAATTGCGTGCGGATGGCATCGGCCGTGATGCCGAGCGCCACGGCGCGGCGTGCCAGACGGCAGACATAGACCGTCTCCCCCTTCTGCGTCAGGACCTGCCAGCCGTCTCCAAGTGCGCTGAGGTCCGATGCGGACAGGGCGGCAATCGTCAGAAGCTCCTCAGTGCTGCCGCCGGCTTCCCACAGAAAGCGGTAGCCGAGCGTGCTGCCTGCCACGGCGCTGCGTGTGAGCACGAGGTGCTCCTGCCACAACGTCGGGATCTGCAGATACCAGCCGCCCGTGTGGCAGTGGAATGTCAGCAGCTTCTCGTCCCGGGAACCGTCGAGCTGCAGATTATACCAGCTGACAAGGTACTGATCCTGCGAGCTGGCATCATAGTCGAGCGACGGCATGGGGCAGAGCATCGGCAGCTCGATCAGGCCGTCCTTGTCGATGTCGCCGCCGTAAATGTAGTAATCACGCAGGGTCTGCACGTCGGTGTTGGCGTCCTCCGAGCGGGAGAGGTTGGTGAACACCCCGTCGCGGAAGACGAAAATATCTGTGATCAGGCTGCCGTCGCTGTACTCCGAGGCGACGAAGACCGCTGCGACGTTCCGGCACATATAGCCCGTCAGAATGCGCTTGACGGACGAGACAGCCACAGACATCGAGACCTCACGCTCACGCTTGAGCTGACCGTCGGCCCAGCAGTACAGCTCGGCAATGCCGTTCTGCGAATCGCCGCCGCTGTGCAGCACAACGATCTCCTGCCGGCTGTCCGCGTCCAGATCGGCCGTGACGAACTCAGCGTATTCCGTGCTCATCAGCTCGGTCAGCGTGCCGCCGCGCAGGGAATAGACATTCATGAGCTGCGGGACCTGATCACTGATCTGGCGTCCGACAACGAGCTCATAGCCCGGCTGGTCGTCGAACGCAACATAGGAGACATGGTGGAACGCGCTGCCTGCGCCCTGCACGGATGCAGCCAGCGTGAAGGCATCGTTTTGCCGGTCAAAGACATAGATGCCGAGCGGAAGCTCACCGGTCGTTTTGCAGTAGACGACGGCTTCGTCCTCACCGTCGCCGTCGAGGTCGACCATCTGCACGACCTGCTGGTTATCGCCGGAGACCGGCGGGGCATAGACCGCACCGTCCGGCAGGGCCAATTCGATGGCGTTCTGCAGGTCATAGTATTCCTCTGACTGCTTCGGAACGGCGTAAAGCCCCTCTGCGGGCTCCAGAAAGCACCCGCCGAGCAGCAGGCAGGCCAGCAGCAGGGGAAGGAAGCGGATGCATTTCTTCTTCATCGGGTGCGTTCTCCTTTCGCCGGTATTCTCCATCCAATATTATAACATAAATCGTAACCATTGTGTAGTGGGTCTGTCATTTTTGTGGGCAAAATTTCGGCCGGGCCGGGTCATTTCAGCACGACGGAATCCTCACCGAGCAGGGCGCGCAGCTCCTGCAGCATATCGCCGCGCAGGCCGCACTGTGTGCCGCGGCGGACGCCCGTATCCGCAAAATACAGGACGGCCGCCACATTGCCGGGGAACATGTTGAGCGTGGCGCGGACCTTGCCGAACAGCGGCGACTGCTCCGACGGCAGGCGCAGATACAGCCGCGAGGCCTGCAGGACCGCCTGCTCCTGCGCAGCGGGGCGCGGCGCGGCGGCCATGGGCGGCGGAGCCTGCTTTGTGAAGGACTCAAGCGGGTCAAAGCGGTTGACCACGAGCTGCGGAGCCTTCTCATCGCGCACGGAGATGCGGCCCTCCGCCACGACGGCGGCGTTTTCCGTCAGCAGGCTGCCGCTGCGTTCGAGCACGTTCGAGAACGTCAGCAGCTCCATCGCCGCCGTGTCGTCCTCCAGCGTGACATAGGCCATCATGGATCCGTTGCGGGTCGTCTTGCGGCGGATCTCCTCGACCATGCCCGCGATGCGGACGTTCTGGCCGTCGTGGAAGAAGCCGTCGTTCTCTTCAAACGACTGCAGGATGCGCAGCACGGGCGTGACGCCCGCCGCGCGCAGCCGCGTGCGGTATTCGTCGAGCGGATGGCCGGAGAGATAGAGGCCGACCGTCTCCTTTTCCATCTGCATGAGCTCCGCCGGGCGCAGCGGGGGGAGCTTCGGCGCGGGGATCTCCGGCATGCCGCCGTCCTCCGGGCCGAAGAGCTGCAGCTGCCCCTCGAGATTGCGGCGGTAGGTGTCCGCCGCGGCGTCGAGCACCATTTCGTAAATGGCCAGCATCTGCCCACGGCCCATGCCGAGGCCGTCCATCGCGCCGCATTTGATAAGGTTCTCCACGGCGCGCTTGTTGAGGTCCGAGCCCTGCATACGGCGGGCAAAGTCCTCCAGCGAGACAAAGCGGCCGTTTTCCGCGCGCTCTGCCATGACCTGCCGGATGAGGCCGCGGCCAATGTTCTTCACGGCCCCGAGGCCGAAGCGGATGCCGTCCGGCTCCACGGTGAATTTGTCCTCCGAGGCGTTGATGTCCGGGTGCAGCAGGCGGATGCCCATATCGCGGCAGTCGGCGATGTATCCGGCTGTCTTCGTGGAGTTGTCCAGCACGGATGTCAGCAGCGCCGCCATATATTCGCGGGGATAGTGGCACTTGAGATAGGCCGTGTCATAGGTGACCTTGGCATAGCACACGGCGTGCGCCTTGTTGAAGGCGTAGTTCGCGAAATCCAGAATTTCCTTGTAAATGGCCTCCGCCGCCGTCTCAGACACGCCGTTTGCGATCGCGCCGGGGATGCCGCGCGCGGCGTCACCGTGGACGAAGGTCTGCCGCTCGGCGATGATGACCTTTTCCTTCTTTTTGGAAATGGCGCGGCGCATATTATCTGCCTGCCCGAGGCTGTAGCCGCCGAGCTTGCGGAAGATCTCGATGACCTGCTCCTGATAGACGATGCAGCCGTAGGTCACGGAGAGGATCGGCTCGAGCTGCGGGCAGAGATAGGTGACGCGCTCCGGATGAAACTTGTTTTCGATGAAACGCGGGATGGAATCCATGGGGCCGGGGCGGTAGAGCGCGACAATGGCGGTGAGGTCTTCGATGGACTGCGGCTTCATATTGACGCACACGCCTGTGATTCCGGCGGATTCCAGCTGAAAGACGCCCGCCGTCTTGCCCTCGCCCAGCATGGCGAACGTCGCGGCGTCGCCGTCCGGCAGCCGCTTGAGATCAAAGTCCGGCTCGCGGCGGCGGATGGCGCGGGCGGCGTCGTCGAGGATCGTCAGATTGCGCAGGCCGAGAAAGTCCATTTTGAGAAGGCCAAGCTCCTCAATGGTCGTCATGGTAAACTGCGTGACGATGGTCTCGTCGTTGCGCGCCAACGGCACATAGTCGCTGACGGGATTTGCCGTGATGACGACGCCTGCGGCGTGCGTCGAGGTGTTGCGGGGCATGCCCTCGAGGCCGCGCGCCGTGTCGACGAGCTTTTTGATGCGCTCGTCGCTCTCAACCATTGTGCGCAGCTGCGGCGAGATGCGCAGCGCCTCGTCGAGCGTCATGTGCGGCGTGGCGGGGATCTGCTTGGCCACGGCATCCGTTTCGGCATACGTCAGGTTCATGACGCGGCCGACGTCGCGGATGGCGGCGCGGGCGGCCATGGTGCCGAACGTCACGATCTGTGCCACATGGTCCTTGCCGTATTTGCCCATGACGTAGTCGATGACCTCGCCGCGGCGGAGCTGGCAGAAGTCCGTATCGAAATCCGGCATGCTCACGCGCTCCGGGTTCAGAAAGCGCTCGAAGATGAGGTGATACTGCATGGGATCCATCTCGGTGATATGCATGCAGTAGGCCGCGATGGAGCCTGCACCGGAGCCGCGCCCCGGCCCGACCGGGATGCCCTGCTCCTTTGCCCAGCGGATGAAATCCGCCACGATGAGGTAATAGTCGACATAGCCCATCTTCTCCACGACGGACATCTCGTATTCCAGCCGCTCACGGTAGCCCGCAGGGGCACCCGGGTAGCGCTCGCGGAAGCCCTCATCGCACATGCGGCGGAAATACGTCAGAGAATCGCTCCCGTCCGGGGGCGTGAAGGCGGGCAGATGATAGTGGTTGAATTCAAATTCGACCTTGCAGCGGTCGGCAATGCGCTGTGTGTTTTCCAGCGCCTCCGGCAGGGCGGGGAAGAGGGCGCGCATCTCGCCCTCGGACTTCAGGTAGAACTCCTGCGTCTCAAAGCGCATGCGGTTCGGGTCGTCGAGCGTCTTGCCGGTCTGGATGCACAGCAGCACATCCTGCAGCTCACTGTCCTCGCGCGTGAGATAATGCGCGTCGTTCGTCGCCACGAGCGGAAGGCCCGTCTCCTGCGCGATGCGCAGCAGGCCGCGGTTGACCTCACGCTGCTCCGGAATGCCGTGGTCCTGCAGCTCCAGATAGAAATGCTCCGGGCCGAAAATGCCGGAAAGCTCCAGCGCATAGGCCTTGGCTCCGTCATAGTCCCCGGCGCGCAGCCTGCGCGGGATCTCGCCTGCCAGACAGGCCGACAGAGCGATCAGACCCTCGCTGTGCTGCCGCAGCAGAGCAAGGTCTACGCGGGGCTTGCCGTAAAAGCCCTGCAGGAACCCCATGGAGACCAGATAGCTCAGATTGCGGTAGCCCGTTTCGTTTTCGCACAGCAGGACCAGATGGCGCGCGTCATTGTCCACGCCGTGGACGCGGTCTGCTATGGTGCGCGGTGCGACATAGACCTCGCAGCCGATGATGGGCTTGATGCCCACGGCCTTTGCAGCACGATAAAAGTCGATCACGCCGTACATGACGCCGTGATCGGTGATGGCCAGCGCAGTCTGGCCCAGCTCTTTGGCGCGCGCAGCAAGCCTGCCGATGCGGCATGCGCCGTCGAGCAGACTGAATTCGCTGTGGACGTGAAGATGTACGAATGCCATGAGGCAGCCTTCCTTTCTCGGAAAAGCGCGGCGGTCACGCCGGGCCTTCTTCGGTCGTCTCCGTGCCCTCTGCCGCCAGAGCCAGCAGCTTGCGCATGCGGTGGTTGACGGTGGACTTGCTGGTGGGCGGCTCGTGAAGCTCTGCCAGCTCGGAGAGCGTGGCCTCCGGGTGCTCGCGGCGCAGCAGGGCCGTCTGCAGGAGTTTTTCGGGCAGAGAGTCCAGCCGGCCCTGTGCCTCGAGCGTGCGCAGCGCGGCAAGCTGCTCCTGCGCGGCGTCCACGGCCTTGGTGACGTTTGCCGTGTCGCAGTTCGTCTTGCGGTTGGCGTCGTTGCGCCAGTCCTTTTCGATCTTGGCCTGCATGACGGTCATGGCGCTGACCGGCGCGCCCATCAGGGCCAGCAGCTCCTCGATGGTCTCGCTCTGCTTGAAGTAAAGAATGCTGCTTCCCTTGCGCTCCGTCTGTTTCGGCGTCAGGCCCATCTCCAGCAGCAGCGTGCCCGTCTCGGCGCATACGCGCCGGTGCGAGGTGGAGAATTCCAGATGATAGCGCTTGGCAGGGTCTGTGACGGAGCCGCCCGCCAGAAAGGCTCCGCGCAGGAAGGCGCGGCGGCAGCAGTCATTTTCCAGCAGGGCAAGATTCACATGCAGTGCAAGGCTCGATTCGGCGGAAAAGCCGCAGAGCGTGAAAACATGCGAGATTTTTTCCGGGTCCTCCAGCACGAGCACGCGCTTGCCCTGCGCCTCCGGCTCCGGCAGCGCGTCAAAGCGCAGGCCGAATCCGCGCTGCAGCAGGCGCGGCAGCCGCGCGGCGAATTCCGAATTCTCCGTGACGATGCGGATGCACGAGGCACTGAAATGATTGGCATACAGGAGTGCGCCTAGCATCTCGGCCAGCGCGCAGCATTTTGCGCCCGGCGCCGTGCGGCAGAGCTCCCGTTTCACATTGGCGGAAAAGGAGATCATGCGTTTCCCTCCCGGCTCAGATCGCGGTGGAAGACCGTGACGGTATGGCCATGCTCCCGCAGCCCTGCGGCCAGAAATTCTGCACCTACTACGGAGCGGTGACGGCCGCCCTTGCAGCCGACGCCGACGGTCATGTCGTTGCCCCAGCCGCGCTCGGCATACAGGTCCGCCTGCAGGAGCAGCATGGACAGCGCGTAGTTCAGTATGGTGCGGCTCTGCTCATTGTGCAGGATAAAATCGCGCACAGGGGCGTCCTGACTGCAAAGTTCACGCAGCTCCGGCTCCCAATAGGGATTTTTCAGGCAGCGCAGATCGAATACCTCGTCAGCCTCCGGTGCGCCGTAGCGAAAGCCAAAGGAAAATATCGTAAAGCTCATGTGTTCCTCAGTCCCAAAGGCGAATTTCCGGCTCGAGCCGGATGCCGCTGTGCTCCAGAACGCGCTGCTGCACCTGACGGAGCAGCTCCAGCACGTCTGCGGCGGTCGCGCCGCCGCGGTTGACAACAAAGCCCGCGTGTTTTTCCGAGACCTGCGCGCCGCCGACCGTCAGGCCCTTCAGCCCGGCAGACTCGATGAGCGCGGCGGCATAGCCGCCCTGCGGGCGCTTGAAGGCGCTCCCGGCCGAAGGCAGGTCCAGCGGCTGTGAGACGGTGCGGCGCGTCATCAGCTCGCGCATCGTCTCGCGGATGATGCCTGGGTCGCCCGGCTGCAGGGCAAAGCACGCCCGGACGATCACGCCGTCTGTATGCTGGAAGACGCTCGTGCGGTAGCCGAAGCCCTGCGAGACGCCCTCCCGCCGGACGAGCGTTCCGTCCGGCAGCATCTCCTGCGACCAGCGGCACACGGTGCGGATCTCGCCGCCATAGGCTCCGGCGTTCATATAGACGCCGCCGCCGACGGTGCCGGGGATGCCGTGGGCAAATTCCAGTCCCGTCAGGCCGTTGTCGCGGGCAAAGCAGGCGAGCCGCGCCATCGTGACGCCGGACATGGCCTCGATATGCGCTGCATCCGGCATGGAAAGGCCGGTCAGCGCGCCGCTCGTCACGATGACAAGCCCGCGCACGCCGCCGTCCGGCGCCAGAATATTCGTGCCTGCGCCGAGCAGACGCACGCGGATACCCTCCTGTGCGCTCAGGTGCAGCAGGGCCTGCAGCTCTGCAAGCGACGACGGGAAGGCCATCACCTCGGCGGGGCCGCCGATGCGGAACGAAGTGTGCGCCGCAAGCGGCTCCTCACGCAGCAGGCGGAGCCTGGGCAGCGCGAGGGAAAGACGGTCAAACAGATCCATGAGATATCCTCCAGAATATCAAAAAAACAACAGGAACGGACACCGGCGGAATTATCGCCGGGACGCGGCGGGTAGATAAACAGTTCATTATAGTATACCACAGTCTGCCGCCCGCAGCAAGCCCCAGAACGCGGCGTATGAAAAATGGGCTGCCGCAGATTCTGCAGCAGCCCATGGTATAAACGAATCAGAAGCTCTGCCCGGCCGTCTCGTCGAAATGGCGGTTGATCTGCTCCGTGAACTCCGCCGCGGCGTTGTAGCCCATCTTTTTCTGGCGGTTGTTCATGGCGGCGACCTCCAGAATGATGGCGAGGTTGCGGCCGGGGCGGACGGGGATGGTAATGGCCGGGACCTTCACGCCCAGCAGGTCCATATACTGCTCCTCAAGGCCGAGACGGTCGAAGATCTGCTCATTGCCGACCGGGACGATGTTCACGACGAGGTCCACGGTGGATTCGTCCTTGATGGCGGCCATGCCGAACAGCTTTGCCACGTTGATGACGCCGATACCGCGGATCTCGATATAGTTGCGGATCAGCTCCGGCGATGTGCCGCGCAGCGTGTTCCCAGCGACCTTGCGAATTTCCACGGCGTCGTCTGCGATCAGGCGGTGGCCACGCTTGAGCAGCTCGGCTGCGGCCTCGCTTTTGCCGATGCCGCTTTCGCCCATGAGCAGCAGGCCCTCGCCGTAGACCTCAACGAACACGCCGTGGCGCGTGATGCGCGGGGCCAGCGCGTTCTTGAGGTAGGTGATAAGGCTGGAAACGACATAGGACGTGGATTCCAGACAGCGCAGGATGGTGATATCGTGCTTTTCTGCCATCTGCATGCACTCGGGCATCGGCTCAATGTTACGCGCGAAGACGAGTGCGGGGATGTGATAGGAGAAGAGCTGGTCGAAGGTCTCGGCGCGGCGCTCCGGTGTGAGCGAGTGAAGATAGGTCGCCTCGGCATTGCCGATGACCTGCAGGCGCAGCGGCTCAAAATGCGTAAAAAAGCCTGCCAGGGGCAGACCGGGACGCATGACTTCTTCCACCATGAGATCGATGCGATCGTAATCGCTGGATTCACGGGCGACGATGAGGTTAAATTCCTCCACGACCTGCTTCAGCCGAACGCTGTAGGAATTCATGGGCATGACTGCGATCCTCCTGCACCGGGCGTACAGGCCCGAAGATAATAATGTTATTATAACGGTTTCCGGTAGGTTTGGCAACCGTTTTTGCGCTTTTTTTCGAGCAAATTCGGGAAAATCGCCAAAAGGAAAATTTTTTTGCATTTTTTCGATTTTCCCCTTGCATTCTTGCGATTTCTTTGCTATTATGTATAGGCGTCTTTTAGCGCGATCTAGAGCGTGATTTTGCGATGATTGGAGGTGCAGCAATTGGCAAAGTGCGATTTTTGCGGCAAGGGTGTCACGTTTGGCATCAAGGTTTCTCACTCCCACAGACGTTCCAACCGTGCGTGGAAGCCGAACGTGAAGCGCGTCAAGGCTATCGTTGACGGCGCTCCCCGCCATGTTTACGTCTGTACGAGATGCCTCCGCTCCAACAAGGTTGAGCGCGCCATCTGATCTCAGCGTTATGGTACAAAAAAGACAAGCCTGCAGGCTTGTCTTTTTTTCATGCCCGCAGACCGGCACAAATCGGTCATGGCCGCAGGCGATTTGCGGTATAATTCGAGCAGAGAAATGGTTGAGCAGGAGAGAAAAACGGCGCCGGAAAACAGATCGGGGATCACGGACTCCGTTAAATTTGGGAACCGCTTCCGCGCAGGAGGCGGTTCCCATGCTCTTATCGTCTGCTGCGCGCATTTGCGGCATTTGTGGTGCCTTCAGAAGCCTCCGTCATGCCGCTTTCGGACTCGGTACGGCTGTCGTCCGTTGCGGCGGACGGCTCCGTCATGATTTCCGAAGCTGCCGTCGGGATGAGGGCGGATGGCTCCGTGCCGTCCAAGCGGCCGTCTGTCGTGTTCGGGACATTGCTGCGGCAGCCCGTGAGCAGCGCGGCGCATAGGGCGAGCGTCAGAAAGAGCAGAGCTTTGGTTCGTTTCATCGATCAAGATCCTCCTGATGTTATGATTGTCCCGCTTAGTTTGCCCGGCTTTGCGCGGCCTACGCAGGGAAATTTGTCGAAAATGTAAAATTGGGATTGATTCTTTTTGCATTGCCTTGTATAATGGGATGGTACGCCAAACTTTTTGCTTTGGCCCGTCTGCAGAGGCGGAGAAATGAAACAACATATCACCAACCGAAGGGGAAGCTGACATGAAGAAACTTTTCGTCAAGAAGGATGTTCCGTGCATGGCATGTCTGGAGTGCGTCCGCGCCTGCTCGACCGCATTTTATAAAGAGTTCCATCAGGACAAGGCCTGCCTGAAGATCGTTGAGCGCAACGGCAAGGTCCGCCCGATGACCTGCGTCCAGTGCGGCAAGTGTGCTGCGGCCTGTGAGCACGGTGCGATCACCCAGAATCCGAAGACCGGCGTGTACATGGTCAATAAGAAGCTCTGCGTTGGCTGCGGCAAGTGCGTGGAGGCCTGCCCGTTCGGCGTGATGCTGCAGGTTGCCGGTGCGCCTGCCGCCTCGAAGTGCATCGCCTGCGGCATCTGTGTCAAGGCCTGCCCGATGGAGGTCCTCGAGATCCGCGAGAGCTGATTTCGGATATCCGGTCTTATCAGCTTATTCAGAATCCCAAAAAACTGCCGTGCCGTTTTCCGGGCATGGCAGTTTTTCGTGCTTTCGCCCGGAAATATGGTTGAGAATCCGGGACCGATATGATATGATAACCAAAGAACACCGAAATATTGATATGGAGGTTATGAATCACTATGGCAGAAACCAAAAAGATCCCGGAACGTGCTGAGCTTGCACAGCAGGACAAATGGGCGATCGAAGATATTTACGCAACCGATGAGCTTTGGGAAGCCGACCTCGAAAAGGCGAGGGGCTATATTCCCAAGATCGCTGCGTTCGCGGGCCATCTGGGCGAATCCGCACAGATGCTGCTTGCCTATGCGCAGATGGAGGAGGAGATCGAGGTCCTTGCGAGCGACCTCGCGAATTACGCCATGCGCCGCGCGGATGAGGATGTGCGCGTTGCCAAGTATCAGGCGATGACCGGCCGCCTCATGAGCAGCTTCGTCGAGCTGAACGCAGCGGGCAGCTTTGCCACGCCGGAGCTCATGGCCATCCCGGACGAGACGTTTGAGGGCTTCTTCACCGCCTGCCCGGAGCTGGAGCGCTATCGCCGCTATCTTCTGGATATCCGCCGCCGCCGCGCCCATGTGCTCAGCCCGGCCGAGGAGAAGCTGCTGGCCGCTGCAGGCGAGATGGCTCAGGCTCCGGACAATATCTATGGTCTCCTGACGGATGCCGATATGAAGTTCCCGGACTGCACGGATGGCGAGGGCAACAAGCATCCGCTGTCCCACGGCACCTACATCTCCTACATGGAGTCCGGCGACCGCGCGCTGCGCAAGAGCGCCTTTGAGAATCTCTATCACACCTACGGCAGCTTCGGCAACACCATCGCCGCCGTGCTGGCCTCTCAGGTCAAACAGCTGCAGTTCTTCGCGCAGGCCCGCAAGTACGGCTCTGCCATGGAGGCTTCTCTCGATGTCACAAACGTTCCGACGAGCGTCTACACGAATCTCATCGAGGCCGTTCACAAGAATCTGGACAAGATGTACCGCTATGTCGATCTGCGCAAAAAGCTCCTTGGCGTGGACGAGCTGCATATGTACGACCTGTACTGCCCGCTCATTGAGGGCGTGAGCGGCCGCACACCCATCGAAGAGGCCAAGAAGACCGTTTACGACGCGCTGGCTCCGCTCGGCGAGGACTACCGCAAGGTGCTGCAGCAGGGCTTCGACAACCGCTGGATCGACGTCTATGAGAACGCGGGCAAGCGCTCCGGCGCATATTCCGCAGGCGCGCGCGTCCATCCGTATGTTCTGCTGAACTACACCGGCACGCTCGACAGCCAGTTCACGCTGGCGCATGAGATGGGCCATGCCATGCATTCCTATCTCTCCAACCACAACCAGAACCCGCTCGACGCCGATTATGTGATCTTCGTGGCGGAGGTCGCCTCCACCTGCAACGAGGCCCTGCTCATGGAATACCTCCTCGGCAAGACGACGGACAAGAAGGAACGCGCCTACCTCATCAACCACTTCCTTGAGCAGTTCCGCACGACGCTGTACCGCCAGACCATGTTCGCCGAGTTCGAGCTGAATGTCGGCCGTATGGCGCAGGAGGGCACGAGCCTCACGCCCGAGGTGCTCAATGCCGAGTATCGCCGCCTGAATCGCCTGTACTTCGGCGAGAACATCGTGCTCGACCACGAGATCGACACCGAGTGGATGCGCATCCCGCATTTCTACTACAACTACTACGTCTTCCAGTATGCCACCGGCTATGCTGCAGCCATCGCGCTGTCCCGCCGCATCCTGCGTGAAGGCGCGCCTGCTGTGAAGGACTACATCGGCTTCCTGTCCGGCGGCTGCAGCAAGAGCCCGATCGACCTGCTGAAGGGCGCAGGCGTGGACATGAGCACCACGAAGCCGGTCGAAGAGGCCCTGAGCCTGTTCGGCGAGCTCATCGGTGAGATGGAAGAGCTGATGAAAGACTGATGGAGATCTTCCTTCCTACGCTTCACACGTTTGAGAACAACAATATCTTTACCGGCAGCTGCGGCCTGCTCCGCTTCCGCATCGCCCCGACGGTCGTGATGGCCACGCCGAAGGAGGTCGATCTGGCTGCCAGCTCCATCCACGCCGAGCTGTGGCACGGCGAGCTGTGCTATGAGCTCAGCGAAATGGAACAGGAGCGGACCTTCCCCATGTCGGACGAGGGCCGCGCCGCCATGCAGCAGTGGCTGGAGGAGAATATCGAGCCAATCGAGCCAAAGACTGCGGAATAAAGGCAGCACCGCATGATTCAGCGAGAGCATTCGGCGAGAGATTTTTTGTCGAGACAAGGTTTGAAAAGTGCAGGAATACTTTGTGTATTTCAAACTTTTCGGACCGATGGATCGGCGAAAAATGTCCGGCGAAGGCTGAAGGCGAATTATGCGGTGTTGCCTAAAAAAACTCGGGGCTGCTGCACTGCGCAGCGGCCCCATTTTTTCCGGAGAGGATCCTATGAAAACTGCAATTGTGACCGGAGGGACCTCCGGCCTGGGCCTTGCTGCGGCGCAGGCGCTGGCGGAAAAGGGCCTTCGGGTGTATGCCCTGTCGCGGCACGGCGCGCCGGTGCCCGGCGTGACGTCGCTGGCCTGCGATATCACGGACGCGGACGCTGTGGAGCGGACGGTCGCCGCCATCGAGGCGGAGGCCGGGCGGATCGACCTTGTGGTGAACAACGCGGGCTTCGGTATCTCGGGCGCAGTGGAGTGCACCACGCCCGAGGAGGCACGCCGTCTGTTCGACGTCGATTTCTTCGGCGTCGTCAATGTGAACCATGCCGTTCTGCCGCGCATGCGCCGCGCGGGCGGCGGGCGGATCGTCCATGTCAGCAGCGTTGCCGCGCCCATCGCCATCCCGTTCCAGGCGTATTATTCTGCGGCAAAGGCGGCGATCAATGCCTACAGCAGTGCGCTGCGCTGCGAGGTCGCGCCGTTCGGCATCGACGTCTGCGCCGTGATGCCCGGCGATCTGAAGACCGGCTTCACGGCGGCGCGTGAGAAAAACGTCCGGGGTGACGCCGAGTACGGTGGGCGCATCAGCCGCTCCGTCTCCCGCATGGAGCATGACGAGCAGACCGGTATGCCGCCGGAGAAGGCCGCGGCCTTCCTGTGCCGCGTGGCGCTCCGCTGCAGGACGAAGCCTCTGTATGCCATTGGACCACAGTATAGCGCGGCAGTCCTGCTGGGCAGGCTCCTGCCGTGCAGGCTCGTTTCATGGATCGTATCGAAGCTGTATGCTGCATAAGGAGGGATGATCATGCCGGTTGCAGCGTATTATCTGCATGATCCCGCCGCGCCGAAGCCGAACAGTCCGACGCGCATGGGAACAAATGTCCTGCTCGAATGCCGCGGCCGGCTCCTGCTGGAGCAGCGCTGGGACTGCGGCGCATGGGGCCTGCCCGGCGGGCGGCTGCGCCGCGGGGAGGACGAGGCGCACGGCATTGCGCGGGAGCTGTTCGAGGAGACGGGCCTGCGCCTGCCGGAGGCGGCCTTTACGCGGGTGCGCGTCGTGGACGATGCCGACCGCATCGCCAGCTATCAGGACGGGACGGTCTGGCGCATGGTCATCGTCCTGTTCCGTGCGCAGCTTCCGCAGGAGCCGGAGCTGCACTGCAGCCGGGAGTCCTGCACGCTGCGCTTTTTTACGCCGGAGGAGCTGCGCACGGCGGACCTCGTGCCGACGCACCGCGACCTGATCGAGGCCTGGCGGCCTGCGCCGCTCGAGGTCGCCGCAGCCATGCTGACGCGCGGGCAGACCGTACTGCTCTGTCGCCGCCCAGAGGGCAAGGCACGCGCCCTGCAGTGGGAATTTCCCGGCGGCAAGCTCGAGCCCGGCGAGACGGCCGAGCAGGCGCTTGCACGCGAATGCCGCGAGGAGCTTGGTGCAGAGGTCCGCGTCGGGCCGCGCGTGGACGAGCTGGTGTTCGACTATCCGGATCTCTCGGTCCATCTGACGCTCTATCAGGCCGAGCCGCTCACAGAGCCGCGCGCACTGGAGCACAGCGCGCTCGACTGGGTAGGACCTGCCGGGCTGGAGCGCTATGACCTCTGCCCGGCGGACCGGCGCTTCGTCCCGGCCGTGCAGCAGTGGTTTTCCGAACAGGAAAAAGCCCCCGCGCAGCAAGCTGCGCAGAGGCCTCAGACCGGGGAGTAAATTACCGCACCGGAGCAGTCAAAGTGCTGCCTCATGCTGCATACGGGTAAACAGCGCTGCGCCGCAGGCGGCCTCCTCCGGGACGGCAGCCAGCGTGAGCGGCAGACCAAAGCTCCTCTCGACGGCACGCTGCAGGGCGGGATTGCGCCGCAGACCGTTGCCGGAGCCAAGCAGCCGCCCGGCGGGCGCACATCCGGCTTTGAGCGTAGCGCGGTAACAGGCGGAAAGCTCGTCCGCCATGCCGCGCAGCAGAGCGTGCAGCAGGGGAACGGGGGCAAAATTCTCCTCATCCAGTCCGCTGAGCACGGCGCGCTCCGCTGGGTCCTGCCGCGTTCCGGCAAACGTCGTGCGGAACTGCGGCACATCGTCCGGCATGGGAGCCTCGAGCGCGCGGAGCATGGCGGGGTAGGCGGACGGGCAGGGGGTTCCCGTGACCAGCTCGGCCGTCTGGCGAAAAAAACGCTCCAGCAGGGCAAAGCTCCGCCCGCCGCAAAGCGGCGCGCCCGTCAGCAGCCAGCCGCCGGGGAAGGGGCGCGTTTCCAGCCCCGGCACGGTGCGGTGTTCCTTCGTGAAGAACGAAAACTGGCTGCCCGTGCCGATGTTTACAAGCGGCGCGTCGAGCCGTCCATGCCCTGCTCCGAGAAAGCTTGCCTGATTGTCGCCGAGCGCGGCAAAGACGCGCAGCCGCCCGCCGCCCAGCTCCGCCTCGTCCGAGACCTCCGGCAGGAGCCGTTCCGGCAGTCCCGCCCGGCGGACGGCCTCCCGGTCAAAGCCCGTTCCGTCAAACAGGCCGAGGCTGGCGGCCATGGAGGGCGTAAGACACGGCGCGCTCCGGCCGGACAGCCGCATGGCGAGGTAATCTGCGATCGTGCAGACGGCGGCGGCTCCGTCCGGGATGGTTCCGGCTGCCTGATGGCAAGCGAGCGTGACGAGGCCGTAGCCGGAGGCGAGGGGATAGCCGGTCCGCGCAGTCAGGCGGGCCGCCGTGCTTTTCCCGTCCGGCCCCGGCTGCGCGCCCGTCTCGTCCTGCCAGGTGTAGAGCGGCGAGAGCAGCTGCCCCGCCGCGTCCACATAGACGATGCCGTGCATCTGGCCGGTCAGGCCGACGCAGCCGATGTCCGGAAATTCCTGCAGCAGCCCGTCCAGCAGGGACAGCGCCGTGCATTCGATGCCGCTGGCATCCTGCTTGCGCTCCCACGGCTGCCCGGCGACGGCAGCGCCGCCCGGTACGGTGCGCGTGCACAGGAGCCTGCCGTCCGCGTCCAGCACGGCGGCGGAGATCGTCGTCGTCCCGAGATCAAGGCCCAGATGCTCCATATCGATCCTTCTTCCGTATTTCAATGGGAATAGTATAGCAGAAGGTCTGGGAGCTGTAAAGCTCAGGCCTCTGCTGACCGGCAAAAACGCTTGACGACACGGCGAATTTCGGCTATAATCTCTTCATCATATCCAATTCTCAGGAGGAGGACGATCCCAATGGCCTTTTACTATTCCGAACCGAGCCACACCTTCAGCGAGTATCTGCTGATCCCCGGCTACACGGCGGAGGACTGTGTCCCTGCCAATGTTTCGCTCCGCACGCCGCTGACGCGCTTCCGCAAGGGCGAGGAGCCTGCCATTTCTCTGAATATCCCCATGGTGTCTGCGATCATGCAGTCCGTTTCCGATGATAAGCTGGCCATCGCGCTGGCGAAGGAAGGCGGGCTGTCTTTTATTTATGGTGCGCAGTCCATCGAATCCGAGGCCGCGATGGTCGCCCGCGTCAAGAACCACAAGGCAGGCTTTGTCGTCTCCGCGTCCAACCTGACGCCGGACAGCACGCTGGCGGACGTTCTGGCGCTCAAGGCGAAGAACGGCTATTCGACCGTCGCCATCACGGACGACGGCACGGCGAACGGCCGCCTGCTCGGCATCGTTTCGAGCCGCGACTACCGCGTCTCCCGCATGGACGGCAGCCAGAAGGTCAGCACGTTCATGACGCCGCTGGAAAAGCTCGTCACCGCGCCAGCGCAGACGACGCTGAAGGAAGCGAACGACATCATCTGGGAGCATAAGCTCAACTCCCTGCCCATTGTGGACGCCGACGGCCGCCTGCTGTACTTCGTGTTCCGCAAGGACTACGCTTCCCATAAGGAGAACCCGCTTGAGCTGCTCGACGATCAGAAGCGCTATCTTGTCGGCGCGGGCGTCAACACGCGCGACTATCAGGAGCGCATCCCGGCCCTGCTGGCCGCCGGCGCGGACGTGCTGTGCATCGACTCCTCCGAGGGCTACTCCTGCTGGCAGGAGAAGACCATCGCCTGGGTGCGCGAGCAGTACGGCGATTCCGTCAAGATCGGCGCGGGCAATGTCGTCGACCGCGACGGCTTCCTGTTCCTCGCCAAGGCGGGCGCGGATTTCGTCAAGGTCGGTATCGGCGGCGGCTCCATCTGCATTACCCGGGAAACAAAGGGAATCGGCCGCGGTCAGGCTACGGCTCTCATCGAGGTCTGCGCCGCCCGCGATGAATATTACCGCGCCACCGGTGTCTATGTGCCGGTCTGCTCGGACGGCGGCATCGTCTATGACTACCACATGACGCTCGCACTGGCCATGGGCGCAGACTTCCTCATGCTCGGCCGCTATTTTGCCCGCTTTGACGAGAGCCCGACGGCCAAGGTTATGGTCAACGGCGTCTATATGAAGGAATACTGGGGCGAGGGATCGAACCGCGCGCGCAACTGGCAGCGCTATGACCTCGGCGGCGCGGGCAAGCTGAGCTTCGAGGAGGGCGTCGATTCGTTCGTGACCTACGCAGGCTCCCTGCACGACAATGTAGAGATCAGTCTCTACAAGGTCAAGAGCACCATGTGCAACTGCGGTGTCAAGACCATCGCTGACCTGCAGAAGAATGCCCGTCTGACGCTCGTCTCGGCCACGTCCATCGTGGAAGGCGGCTACCATGACGTCGTCCTTCGCTCCGGCTCGCAGATCAAATAATTGGTAAAATACCTGAAGAAGCTCCTGTTTCTTCAGGTGTTTTGCATATAAAAATCTCCCGGCGGGATTTCCCGCCGGGAGCACAGCTTGTCAAAAAAGTCCCTTCGGGCTTTTTCGCCAAGCTGCT
>DQIA01000109.1 GCA_003525905.1 Clostridiales bacterium | reverse complement strand
AAGGGCACTTCCTCGCGCTGCGCACTCAGGGCGCCACGTCGGGCTTTCGCCCTCCCCGCAATGACAAACTTGGGGGCCATTGCCTTTTTAACATTGGCCCGCACTTCCCGCCGGTGCAGCGCCGGGAGGGGACAGCCCGGCCCCTACAACGTGCCGTCGATGGCCCCTCAAAATGCAAAAAACCGGGGATGCCGGAAAATCCGGCATCCCCGATCGGGTCTCTTACATATCGAACGGTTCCATGGAGAGGACGGGGTGGCCGACCTCGGTCAGGTAGTTCAGCAGCTCCTCAGGGTCCTCGGTGCAGATGGTCTCGTCGGCGATCATGTCGGCGAAGTTATCCACATCGTAGAGCTCCTTGGCAGCCTCGTTCAGCTTGTCGCGCATCTGCTCCTTGAGCTCCTTCGGCAGCCAGACGATACGGCCGAGGCCGCCTTCGGCAGCGATGAACTTCTTGGAGGCGATGAAGTGCTTGCCGTGGCCCATAAAGCCCGGCGTCTGCACGCCGCCGCCCGTCATGGAGGCCATCTCGGAGAACGTCATGCCCAGCGGGGTCATGCCGGCATACTCACGCATCGTGATGACAACGCCCATGCTGACCGGCTCGACGCCGCAGATGCATTCGAAGCAGCCGCAGGACGTCATCGGATCCTGGAACAGGGAGTACAGCGTGACGTGCTCAAGCGCGCCGTGCGAGTACTTCTGGACGGCCTCGTCCACGTCCTCGTAGCGGCCGAGGCGCTCGTCGATGCAGTGCTCCTTCGGCACGACCTGGCAGGGACCCTGCGGGTCGAGCTCGTTCGTTGCCTTGGCGTCCAGCCAGGAAACGGCGCCGCAGAGGCCGAGGCGCTCCGGGGTGACGATGCAGACATGGCTCGGGGAGAAGGCCTGGCACATGATGCAGGTGTAGAACACGGGCACGGACTCGTCCGTCATGCTGCGCAGGCGGTCGTCGCGGCGGTTGAAGACCTCGTTGGCCATCGCGCGCAGCTCCTTGTTCTTCGCCTCGTCCACGACGATCCTGACCTGGCACTTATCGACGACGGTGTCGAACTCGCTCTTGATCTTGGCGTAGAGGACCTCGCCGATGTGGCGGAAGCGGAAGCCCGCCTCAAAGTCGGCCTTGGAGACGCGGATACGGATCATATCGCGCTGGCCGGTGTGCATAACGCCCTCGATGCAGTTCAGGAAGGAGTGGATCTTGCGCTCCATAACGGACTCGAAGTCGGACTGCATGTTCTTGCCCGCGACCTCGACGATGTAGGACAGGGAGATCTTGGAGCCGACGGGGATCTCGTCGAGCTCGGGGCCGTCGATCGTGATCTTGTGGTCCTCGATCTCGGCGGCGTCTCTCGTGGTGACCAGCTCGAAGCAGTCCTTGCGGGAGCCGTCGACCTCGACCTGCATGTCGCCCTTGCGGATGATCTCGCCTTCGAACGCGGAAGCGAAGGAGACAGGAATGTCGATCGTGGTGATCTTGATCTTGATGTCGCGCGCCTCGAGGGAGGTGGCGTTGAACTTGCTGACGTCCTCCTGCACGATGAGGCTCTTCGGGACGCGGTAGATGTTCTCGGTCTCGTTCGTGACGACCGGGAAGCCGAGGGCAATGGCGCCAGCGCCGCAGGCGACGATGACGTCGTCCAGGGGCTTGAAGGCGTTGACGAACGCGGGAACGCGCTCCATCGTGTACTTCATCAGGCTGCCTGCATCGCCCGGGGTGATGTTGCCGAAGATCAGGGCAGCGCGCAGCGCGACGGAGACGGCATGGATGACGGCGGTGACGTCCTTGCCGAGCGGGATGACGCGGACATTGTCGCCGGTCTTGTAGCCCTTCTCCTCGAGCTGGTCGATGACGCCGCCCACGAGGGTGATGAGGATGCCCTGACTCTGGTAGCTCTTCACGAGCGCGACGGCCTCATCGGCAGAGGGAGCGGAGCCGAGGATAACGGCAACGCCGGGGATGTCGCCCGTGACCAGCGGCACGCCGAGGTTACGAATGACGGCGTCGGACAGGTGGCCGTAGCAGGGCAGCTCATAGGGCGCTGCGCCGTTGAGGTACTTCAGGACCTCGATGAACTCGGCGCACAGTGCGGTGGCTACGCCGGACATGAAGGCGTCGTTCAGGCGGGGATTGCGGGTCATGAGCGTCTTGACGACGCCGAGAGCCTGCTTCAGCTCGCCGAGGGTGCCGACCTTCGAGCCGGTGACGGCGTAGTAGCAGGGCAGGGAGTAGGCGGTGTCGGGGAAGGACACGGCCTGGCCTTCGCCGTACTGGGCGATGGCATTGTCAATGGCGGCCTCGGTCAGGCCGTAAACGGCATCGTTGCCGCCGAATACACGTTCAAATAAAGTCACTGGGATTTTCCTCCTATTTTTCATCCCGATCCAGGATGGCCTTGATGTTCCGAATCTCTTCCATAGCCGTGCGGCTGAAATCGTACGGGGACTTTCCGTTGCGGTCAGCGTCCATGATCTCCGGATTGTAGTGGATGCAGCCGAGGAAGTCCTCTGCGGGGATGACGCTGCGGACATACGCCTCGTCGCGCTCGTCGCGCACCTTGTTGGCCACGACGCGCACGCGCTTCACGCCGAGATCGGCGGCAAGACGCTTGACGTTTCCGTAGGTCTGGACGCTGCGTGCGCCCGGCTCCACCACAACGAGGAACTGGTCCATGTTGGCTGCCGTGCCGCGGCCAAGGTGCTCCAGCCCTGCCTCCATATCCATGATCACGACGTCGTCCTTGCGGTAGGTCAGCGCGCTGAGCAGGGCCTTGAGCATCACATGCTCCGGGCACACGCAGCCGCTGCCGCCGACGTCGACCGTGCCCATGACAAGCAGCTTCACGCCGTTGACCTCGTGGGCGTATTTCTCGGGGATATCGGAGACGTAGGGGTTGAGCTTGAAGAATTTATTGGCCTCGTTCGCGCCGGTGCGCTCCTCGACGAGCGTGCGCATTTTGGAGATGGGGACGATGGAATCGACCTCCTCCTGGCTCATGCCAAGCGCAAGGCCCAGGTTGGCGTCCGGATCGACGTCCGCAGCCAGCACGGGGCGGCCCTCGTCGGCGTAAAGCCGCGCCAGCGTGGAGGCGAGCGTCGTTTTGCCGACGCCGCCCTTGCCGGTGATCGCGAGCTTCATACTCAGATGCCCAGCGCAGCGCGCTTCTGCTCGATGCGCTCGATCATGAGATCGCCGAGCTTCTCGATGTCAGTTTCCACGGTGTAGTTGGCCTCGACCCAATCCTTCACGCCGTGCTCGCCGGTCAGCAGCTCGCAGATCTCGCTGGAGCCCTTGACGTACGGGTCAACGCCGAGGAAGGTGTCGATGCCGGTGGCCACGACGTAGTTGCCGATGGAGACGGCCTTCTCGCTCATCCACTCCGGGGCGCAGCCCACGACGGGAAGCTGGGAGATGTTCAGGCCGGAGTCCTTCGACAGCTCGGAGGCCAGGATCATCATACGGGAGATATCAACGCAGGAACCCATGTGCAGCACGGGCGGGATGTTGGCCAGCTCGCACACGCGCTTCAGGCCGGCACCGCAGAGCTCCTTGGCGTGCACCGGGTCCATGAGGCCGGCCTTGGCGGCAGCCTGCGCGGAGCAGCCGGAGACGATGAGGATGATATCGTTGGCGATGAGCTTCTTCATGAGCTCGATGTGGGCATAGTCGGGGCGGACCTTCGGATTGTTGCAGCCGACCATGGCGACAGCGCCGCGGAGAACGCCGGAGGTGACGCACTCGAGCAGGGGCTTCGTGGTGCCGAAGGTGTCGACCTGGCTGTTGGCAACGCCGTCGAGGACCTTAACGATGGCTTCGAGGGAATAGCCGACGCGGGCGTGGGAGACCTGGTTCGGAATGTTGACCAGATCGGTCTTGCGGTTCGTGAAGTTCTCAACGGCCATCTTCACAATGGACTTGGCGTTCTCACCGGCGTTGTCGGCGGAGAAGCGGATGAACTCGGAGTCCGGCATGCGGGCGATGGGGGAGGTGGTGACGAACTTCGTATGGAAGCACTTCGAGAGCGGGCCGAGGGCCGGGAAGATGCACTGCACATCGACGACGATGGCTTCGCATGCGCCCGTAAGGACAACGTTCTCCTGCGTCAGGAAGTTGCCGGCCATCGGGATGCCGTGGCGCATGGCGACCTCGTTTGCGGTGCAGCAGACGCCGCAGATGTTGATGCCCTTCGCGCCGACGCTCTTGGCAAGCGCGATCATTTCGGGATCATTGGCATAGTAAACGATCATCTCGGACAGGGAAGGATCGTGGCCGTGGACGACGATATTGACCATATCCTTCTCCATTACGCCGATGTTGGCCGTGGTGTCCACGGGCTTCGGCGTGCCGAACATGACGTCGGAGAACTCGGTGCCCATCATGGAGCCGCCCCAGCCGTCGGACAGGCCGCTGCGGAGGGCCTGACGGATCAGGGCTTCGGGCAGGGAGGAGCAGCCCATATGGGTCATGTGCAGAGCGGTCGCGACCTCACGGTCAATGGCGCGCGGCTCGATCTCCGCCTTGTGCCACAGCTCCTGCGTGTGCTCCGGAGCGCGCTTCAGGAAGCGCTGCACGCCGAAGGGCTTGCCGTATTCCATCAGGCCGATCTCGGCCATCTCGTGCGCCAGCTCATAGATATCCTTGCCTTCGGTCTCGACGCCCCACTCATGCGCGATGCGGATGAGCTTCTCGGGGTCCTTGACCTGATAGTTGCCGCCTTCCTTCGTCTGATGCAGGGTGTGCATGATCTCACGGCCATGATCAGAGTGGGTGGCAGAGCCGCCGGCGGTGAACTTCAGGAAGTTTCTGCCGACGATGCCGTGCACGTCGCAGCCGCAGATGCCGCGCGGGCTCTTCGGCGTGATACGGCAGGGGCCCATAGCGCAGATGCGGCAGCAGGTGCCGGCCTCACCGAAGCCGCAGTGCGGCGTCTGATTCTTGACGCGCTGCTGCCAGCTGTCGGCGCCGACCTTCTTGCCGTTTTCCAGCAGGGAAGCGGTGGCGGCCTCCATCTCCTCTATGGTAACGAAGCGTTCTTGATCCATTGGGTAGTCCTCCTGTATTGATCTCGGGTGTTGGGATCGTGGGTCACAAAAAGATTTTTTGCAGGCTGACGAGCCTGCTGCAAGGGGCATACTGCGCCCTTGTTTTCCGATATGATTTTATCAATAAAAGCCCCTGTTGTCAATGACAAATCCGGCGGCTCTGGGGAAATTTGCACGAAAGGCAGGGAATTTCCGGACGTTTTGTCATATGGTTTGCCATCCCCCGCAGGGGGATGGATGAAATAATGAATAATGAATACTGAAGAATGAAGAATGGATCATACGCCGGCCGTCGTTCAATCCGCACTGGCCCTGTAGGGGCGGGGCATGCCCCGCCCGTCCGCGAAGCGGCAGTAGTACCGCCGATTCGGTGCGCCGCACCGTTCCCATTGCTGCGCTGCCCTGACGTGTCATTGCGAGGCCCCAAAGGGGCCGTGGCAATCTCGGGAAGGCACTGCCGATTTGTACCAACCGCCGTTCAATCCGTACTGGCCCTGTAGGGGCGGAGCATGCCCCGCCCGTCCGCGAAGCGGCAGTAGTACCGCCGATGCGGTGCGCCGCACCGTTCCCATTGCTGCGCTGCCCTGACGTGTCATTGCGAGGCCCCAAAGGGGCCGTGGCAATCTCGGGAAGGCACTTCCAGTTCGTACAAGGTGCCGATAAAAACGCACCGACCGATTGCGTCTGTAGCGGCGCTCATTGAGCGCCTTGCAAAGGGGTATTAAACCGCTGGAGGGCGCTGGTGCACCACAGTACCCGCCTGACGTGTCATTGCGAGGCCCCAAAGGGGCCGTGGCAATCTCGGGAAGGCATTGCCGATTTGTACCAACCGCCGTTAAATCCGTACTGGCCCTGTAGGGGCGGGGACAGCCAGGCCCGTCCGCGAAGCGGCAGTAGTACCGCCGATGCGGTGCGCCGCACCGTTCCCATTGCTGCGCTGCCCTGACGTGTCATTGCGAGGCCCCAAAGGGGCCGTGGCAATCTCGCAGTACCCGGCCAGATAACAAGATGGCCCCGGCGAAAACGCAGCTGCCTGCACGAGATTCCC
>DQIA01000085.1 GCA_003525905.1 Clostridiales bacterium | reverse complement strand
CTTCGCTCCTCGCAATGACAATTCGGGGGCCAGTACCATTTTATCGGCAACCTGTACCAACTGTCAGTTCAGCGCCGGGAGGGGCATGCCCCTCCCCTACAACGCGCGACTGGAAACTTCGTGTAACTTTACACTATCCACTTTCCATTTTCCACTTGCACCATGCCGCACCGACAACGACCGCCCCCATCCGGATCGGAGGGGGCGGTCATGTTCTGTATATTTGCCTTACAGGCGCTCGTACATCGTGTTCATGCGGCGCAGGCGGTGGGCCAGCTCCGCCGTGAGCAGGCCGGGCTGCAGCCGCCAGCTCCAGTTGCGGTCGCTGAGCGTGCCGGGCGTGTTCATGCGGGCCTCCGCGCCGAGGCCGAGATAGTCCTGCAGCTGGGCGATGAACGTGTCAGCCACGCTGGCAAGGCCGCTGCGCAGGATGCCCCACGCGTAGCCCTCCTGCTCCGTCAGGCCGAGGTATTCCGCGGCATAGGCGCGCGCGGTCTCCGACGTCTGCGCCAGCCACTGGGCCAGCGTTTCGTTGTCGTGCGTGCCGCTGTAGCAGATGCAGTTGCGGATATAGCGGTGGGGGAGATAGTTGCTCGGTTCGCGGGAGTCGAAGGCGAATTCCAGCACCTTCATGCCGGGCCAGCCGGAGTCCTTCTGCAGCCGGATGACGTCGTCCGTCAGGAAGCCGAGGTCCTCCGCAATGAGACGCAGGTCCGGGAAGCGCTCCTGCATAGCGCGGACGAAGTCGTGGCCAGGCCCCTTGACCCACTTGCCGCCGCGGGCGGTCTTGTCGCCGTAGGGGATGGCCCAGTAGCTCTCCAGCCCGCGGAAGTGGTCGATGCGAATGACGTCGAACAGCCGCGCGGCCGCTGCGATGCGCTCCTTCCACCAGGCGTAATCCGTCTGGCGCATACGCTCCCAGTCATACAGCGGGTTGCCCCACAGCTGGCCGTCGGCCGAGAAATAGTCGGGCGGGCAGCCTGCCACGCCGGTCGGCAGCCCGGTCTCGTCCAGCTGGAACAGGGACGGGTTCGCCCACACGTCGCAGGAGTCATAGGGTACATAGATCGGCAGATCGCCGATGATCTCCAGCCCAAGCGCGTGTACATAGCTGCGCAGCGCGTCCCACTGGCCGAAGAAGAGATATTGCAGATAGATAAAGAAGTGCACGTCGTCGCCGAGCCGGACGGCATAGGTCTCGGCCGCACCCGGGCGGCGCAGGCGGATCTCCTCCGGCCACGTCTCCCACGAGCGCATGCCCTGACTGCGCTTGAGCGCCATATACAGGGCGTAGTCCTCGACCCACGGGTTCGCATTGCGGAATTCGCGCACGGCGTCCGCGTCGCGCTCCCAGCCGCGCAGGAAGGCGCGGTAGAGCAGGTCGAAGCGCACGCTGTACTGGAAGCCGTAGTCCACGCGCGCGCTGTGCGCCTCCCAGTCGACGGCGTCGATCTCCTCCTGCGTCAGGAGGCCATCCTCCCGCAGCAGATCGAGGTCAATGAAATAGGGGTTGCCCGCGTGCGTGCTGAAGCTCTGATAGGGGCTGTCGCCGTAGCTCGTCGGGCCGATGGGGAGAAGCTGCCAGTAGTGCTGCCCGGCCGCCTTCAGAAAGTCGGCGAAGTCATAGGCCGCCTGGCCAAGTGTGCCGATCCCATAGGGGGAGGGCAGCGAGGAGATGTGCATCAGAATTCCACTGGTTCTCATGAGTTTGTTCCGTCCTTCCGGGGTGGGTGTGAGGTACTTTCGCGGACCGCCAGCGTGAAGGGGACGGTCTCGTGGCGTGCGACGGCGCCGCGCTCGAGCGTGCCGAGCAGCAGGGCCACGCCGCGGTCGACCAGCAGGCTGGCCTGCTGGCGGATGGTGGTGAGCTTGGGCGTGTAGAACTCGCCAAGCTCCAGGCCATCGAAGCCGATGACCGAAATATCCTCGGGGATGCGCAGGCCGCGGTCGTGCAGCGCGCGCATGGCGCCGATGGCCATCACGTCCGACATGGCGAAAATGGCCGTCAGTCCCGGCTGCTCCAGAAGCCGCAGGGCGGCGTCGTAGCCGTCCTGAAAGGCATAGCGCGCCGTGGCGCAGCATTCGTCCGGCAGAGTCAGCCCGCAGCGCTCCAGCGCGAGCAGGCAGCCCTCATAGCGCAGCCGCGACGGGCCGGAGCAGCTCAGGTCGCCCGCGATGACGCCGATGCGCCGGTGGCCGCTTTCGAGCAGGTATTCCATGGCGCATTCCGCCGCCTCCACGTCGTCCGTGGTCACGGAGGAGAGATTGTCGAAGCCGAGGCGGGCGGCGTCGGTCGTCAGCACGACGGACGGCAGCGTGATCTCGCCGAAGCTTTTGGCGTACATCCGCCGGTCGCCGCCGAGAAACAGCAGCCCGGCGGGCTTTTTCTCGCGGCTCAGGTGCAGAGCGCGCTCGACGGGGTCCTCGTTTTCGTCGACGTAGTCCACGGTCAGCGGGTAGCGGTCCGTGGGGAGCGTCTGCTGGATGCGTTCGATCATCTGGGCAAACAGCTCGTTCGACGTGCCGGTCACCACGGCGACGATGCCGCTGCTGTGGATCTGCTTGAGGTACTTCGCGTTGGTATTGAGCTGATATCCGCGTTCCTGCGCCAGCGCCAGAATGGCGCTGCGTGCCTGCTCGCTGACATTCGGCAGGCCGTTCAGGGCGCGGGAGACCGTGCCGACGGAGTAGCCGGACAGGCGGGCAAGGTCCTTGATCGTCATATGGGTTATCCTTTGACGGCGCCGGCTGCGACGCCCTTGATGATATATTTCTGGCAGAACAGATAGACGATAATGATCGGCACGATGCTGAACATCATGACGGCCATCGTTGCGCCGAGGTCGGCCGTGCCATAGCTGCCCTGCAGATACTGCACATGGATGGGAATGGTCTTGTATTCGTTGATGTCGAGCACGAGGGAGGGCAGGAGGTAGTCGTTCCACACCCACATGACCTCGAGAATGCCGACGGAGATGAGCGTCGGGCGCAGCATGGGCAGGACGACGCTGAAGAACGTGCGGATCGGGCCGCAGCCGTCGATCACGGCGGCCTCCTCGATCTCGAGCGGCAGGCTCTTGACGAAGCCGGAGAACATGAACACGGCAAGACCCGCGCCGAAGCCGAGGTAGATGACGGGGATGGTCCACGGCGTGTTGAGATAGAGGTCATTCGCCACGGAGACGAGCGGGAACATGACCATCTGGAACGGCACGATCATCGAGAACACGCAGCCCAGATAGAACAGGCGGGAGAACCGTCCGCCGACGCGGGAGATGAACCATGCGGCCATGGACGTGCACAGCAGGATGAGCGTGACGGACAGTATGGTGATGACGATGCTGTACAGCAGGGACTTGAGGAACGGATAGTTGCCGAACGTCATGCCCTTGACATAGTTGCTCGTTCCTGCGAATGTGCCGGCGTTCGGCAGGGCGAACGTGTCGGTGTTGATGGCGCTGTGCGTCTTGAACGAGTTGATCAGCACCTCGACGATGGGCATGACATAGAGAATGCACACGAGCGAGAACAGCACGGTCAGCACGATGCCGCCGATGTCGCGCTTTTTCTTACGGAGCGGTCTCTGCATCACTGCTGCACCTCCTTCGTGCGGGTCGCGCGGAGCTGGAGCAGGGCCAGCGCCGCCACAAGGATGAAGAATATCACGGCCTCGGCCTGCGCAACGCCCTTCCAGTTGTTGCCGATGCCGTTCGTCTTGAAGATGTGCAGGGCCAGCATTTCCGTCTTATAGATGTTCGTGCCGGGGATCTGCGGGGAGCCGCCCGTCAGGGCGAGGTTCTGGTCAAAGAGCTTGAAGGAGTTTGTCAGCGTCAGGAACATGCAGATCGTGACGGACGGCATGACATTCGGAATGGTCACATGCCACAGCGTCTGCCAGCGGCCCGCACCGTCGATCTTCGCGGCCTCCAGCATGTCGTCCGGGATGGCCTGCAGGCCCGCAATGTAGATGATCATCATATAGCCGATCTGCTGCCACGCCACAAGGATGACCAGACCCCAGAAGCCGTAGGTCGCATTCGTGAGGAGGGGCTGCAGCGAGGCCGAGCGGAGGAAGGCGTCAAAAATGAGCTTCCAGATGTAGCCCAGCACGATGCCGCCGATGAGGTTCGGCATGAAGAACACCGTGCGGAAGATGTTCGAGCCGCGCAGCTTCTGCGTCAGTGCGTAGGCCAGCGCAAAGGCGCATACATTAATGATAAGAATGGATACGACGGCGTAGGCGGCCGTGAAGCCGAAGGCACGCCGGAAGCCCTCGTCCGCAAAGGCGCGGAAGTAGTTGGAAAAGCCTGCCCAGTGATAATCGACCGGCGAGGTGAATTCGCAGAACGAGCGGTACAGGCCCAGCAGGAACGGATACAGGAACCCGATGCAGAAGGCCAGCGCCGTCGGCAGCAGAAACAGCGGCCAGCAGCGCCGGATCGGGCGGCGGATCAGCTCACTGTTCAGCGCCTCGCGGCTGCGGGGCTGACGGTTTCGTTTTTTCATAAAGGACCCTCCCCTGAATCGATTGCATATACGCTTGTCAGAGGAGCTCTTTTCTCCGGGCTATTGTACAACAAAATTTCCGGAAAGAAAAGAGCTGCTCTGACAAACGCCGGAGGGCGGCGGCCCGCCGCCCTCCGAGACTGTCGATAATCTGCCCAGCCGAAAGCTTCGGAGGGAAGAAAAG
>DQIA01000050.1 GCA_003525905.1 Clostridiales bacterium | reverse complement strand
CCGATTGCGTCTGTAGCGGCGGTCAGTGACCGCCTTGTACAGGGTAATTGAACTGTGTAAGGGTGCTGATGTACCACGGCACTTGCCTGAATTGGCATTGCGAGGCCCCGGAGGGGCCGCGGCAATCTCGGAAAGGCGGCTACGATATCGCCGATGGTTTCCCTGTTATCCAAGCGGGCACTGCGAGATTGCCACGTCGGCTGCGCCTCCTCGCAATGACAATTCAGGGAAATGCGGCGGCGCACCTGTGCCCTTTTGCGATTGAATTGTCCTCTGCTGGGCGCTCAGGGAACACCGCTGCATGCTCTAGCTGCCCCAGATGAAAAAATTCGGACGCACCCGCGCGGGCGCGTCCGTTTTTGTCAATTATTCCGATATAATCTGCGCCACTCGGACTCCGGCAGGAGCTCGAGCGCGGCATTGTGCAGACGGTAAACGCGGCTGCACAGCGACAGCACGCTCGGCCGGTGGGTGCTGAGGATGCACGTCTTGCCGGGCAGGGCGGCGATGTTCTCGAGCACGCGCTGCTCCGTCTCCAGATCAAGCGCCGACGTCACCTCGTCGAGCAGCAGGATAGGAGCATCGGCCAGAATGGCGCGCGCAATGGCCAGCCGCTGGTTCTGCCCCTCGGACAGCGAGCCGCCGCGTTCGCGCAGCGGGCAGTCCAGCCCGCCGGGCAGGCTGCGGACGAAATCCTCGGCGCAGGCGGCGCGCAGCGCGGCCCACAGGGCCTCCTCCGGGGCGTCCGGCCGCACAAGGCGGAGCGTCTCGGCCACGGTGCCGGAGAAGATCACGTTGTCCTGCGGCACATAGGCAAAGCAGCAGCGCGTGGAGGGGGAGACGTCCAGCGCCTCGCCGCCGCCGGTCAGCACGGCGCTGCCGCCCGTCGGGTGGAGCAGGCCAAGCAGCAGGCGGAACAGCGTCGTCTTGCCGCTGCCGGACGGGCCGACGATGGCGATCATCTCATGCGGCTGCACCTGCAGATCCAGCCGCTTCAGAACGGGCGCGCGGCCCTGATAGGAAAACTCCAGCCCCTGCAGCGACAGCGCCAGCGGAACGCCCTCGCGGACGAGCCGCTGCGCGCGCTCCGGGTGGTCGAGCCGCTCCCGCGGCAGCTCCAGCACGGACATGATGCGCCGCGCGGAGACGGAGGCCTCGATGGCGGAGGGGACCAGATGGATGAGCGCGCTGAGCGACGAGGAGAGATAGGACGCCAGTTGCAGGAACAGTACCATCGTGCCGAAGTCGATCCGGCCCTGCCACAGGCGGTAAGCACCCCAGCCGAGGCAGAGGTAGCTTACAAGCATGCCGCACGACGAGAGGAACGACGAGGTCAGAATGGAGAAGCGCTGAAACGCGATACCGGTGTCATAATACCGCTCCTGCACGCGATCGAGCCTCTCGCGGAAGGCATCGACGAGGTGGAATGCCTTGATGGCGGGGATGTTCTGCAGCGTTTCCTCCTGAAAGGCCGTCATTTCGCTGCCGACGGCGCGCATATCGCGGTTGAAGCTGCGCATTTTTCCCACAAGCGGCCGCGACAGCAGCAGCGTCACGGGCGCGCTCAGCAGGGCCAGCACTGCCATGGTCGGGTCGTAGACCAGAATGACGGCCAGCGAGGCCAGAAACTGGGTCAGACGCAGGATAAGGGACGGGATCCAGCCAAGCACGCTGCCCGCCACATTTGAGACGTCCGTGTTGATGCGGCTGAGCAGATCGCCGGAGTGGAACTGCTGTAGGGATTCCCAGTCCGTGTTCAGGAACATGCCGAAGACCTCGGCGCGCAGCTCGTTGCCGACACGGAGGTTGATCTTTGCACTGAAACGGCTGACAAGAGCATTGAGCACGATGGTCGAGCCTGCCAGCAGCACGACGGTGACGCCGCAGAACAGCACGCGCCGTCCGCCGCCCTGCAGATAGACGATGGCGTTGATGAGCTCACGCGAGGAGAGACTCGACAGCAGGCTCAGCGCAATGGAGGCGATGCCGAGCAGTACATAGGCCGCGATAGAGCGGCGGTAGCGTTTGCTGTGGTGCAGGACCCAGCGCGTTTCGACCCAGAGGTCGTGCAGCGTCGCGCCCTGCAGGCGGTCGCGGAGCTTTCGAATCAGAGACATGCCCGCCCTCCTCAGCGCCGGTCGCCCGAATCGGAGCTGTAGTGGCTATAGTGGCTGTAGCTGCTGTAGCCGTACTGATAGCCGTAGCGGTAGCCATAGCGATAGCCCGAGCGCGTCGTTCCGGCCTGCGTGCAGTTCAGCACGCAGCCATACAGCGGCACGGCGCCGGAGAGCGACTGGACGGAGTTGACGATCTGGACGGAGTTTGCCATATCCTGCCGCACGACGTAAATGGCGCCGTCGGCATATTTTGCCAGCGCTGCAGCGTCGGACAGAACGCCTGCAGGCGGCGTATCGATGAGGATGTAGTCGAGCTTCTGCCGCAGCAGCTCCAGAATCTGGCCCATGCGCGGCGAGCCGAGCAGGCGCTGCGGCTGGGCGACAGTGCCGTCGCCGGAGAGCAGCAGCAGGCCGGAATCCGGAACAGGCAGCAGGCGGAAGTTCTTCGCCTTGCCGCTGAGCACCTCGACAAGGCCGTCTGAGTGCGCGCCGATGCCGAACAGCGGCTTGAGCGACTGCTTGCGCAGGTCGCCGTCGATGAGGATGACGCGCTTGCCCTCGGCGGCCAGCGCCAGCGCGAGGTTCGAGGCAACGGTCGTTTTGCCCTCGCCGGGGACGGTGCTCGTGATGAGAACGACCTTTGCGCCGTGCTTCGAGGTGATACGCTGCAGCTTCAGGCTGAGGTTGCGCATGGCCTCGGAGAAGTCGGAGCCGGTGCCCGCATGCGTCAGCAGAAGCGAGGGAGCCTCGCGGCGGGTGCGCTTTCCGCGGCGCACAGCGGGGATGGAGGAGAGGCAGGACAGACTGATGAGGCGGTGCAGGTCCTCGGCAGAGTGAACGGTGCGGCGCGTCAGGGAGAGCAACGCCACAAGGACGAGGCCGAGGACCAGCCCGACGACGCCGCGGCGGATGCCGGTCTGCAGAGCCGTGTTGGCGTTGATGGGCGCAGCGGACGGCTCGACCGGCTGGTCAATGACCTGGATCTGCGTGTCGCCCAGAATGGTGGTCGCCGCAGCGGGGTAGACCTCGATGGCGGCCAGCAGCGTGTCATAGACGGCCTGCGGATCGCTGCCCGTTGCCGTCAGCGTGAACAGGGCGGCATCCGCCACAGAGCTGGCCGACAGGCTGACGGGAGCACGCTGATCGCCCAGCTCCTGCTGGAGCAGCAGCTGCATGCGATCGCTCTGCAGGACATAGGGGAACGTGGCTGAGAGCTGCGCGGCGGCGTTGCTGTCAAGATAGGTGCTGTGGCTGAGGATATCCGTCGAGGACGAGAAGCCCGCGCTGACGGAGAACACGGCGGAGCTCTGATAGACCGGGGCATAGCTGCGCGCGGCGCGCAGCCAGCTCACGCCGCCGAGCAGCAGACCGAGCACGATCGGGACCCAGAAAAAGTGCTGCAGGGTGCGGCGGAAATTGTGCAGGAAAACGGAAAGGTCAATTCCTTGCGTCGTCTGTTCTTCCATGAGCGGCCTCCTTTCCTTGCTTGCTGCCGTAGCCGTAATAGCCGTATTTTCCGCCGTAGCTGCCATAGCCGTAGCCGTAGCCATAGCCGCCGAGACGGCTGCCGAAGTGGAACGACTGATAATTATTGAGCACGCAGCCAAGCAGCGCGGCGTGGGCGGCGTTCAGATCGTCGATGGTGTCGTTAATGACGGCGGCGGGGACGAGGTCCTGCCGGACGACGAGGATCGCGGCATCGGCTGCATCGGCCAGCACCTCGGCATCGGCGAAGAAGCTGAAGGGTGGCGTGTCGATGAGAATGTAGGAATAGCTCTCGCGCAGCGCATCGAGCAGCGGACGGAATGAATCCGGGCTGAGCGCCTCGCTCTGGCTGCGGCGCAGCGGCGCGGCATAGAGATGGGACAGGCCGGTCGCTTCATCACGGACAATGGCCTTTTCCAGCGCCTCGCGGTCCGGGCGGTGCGTGATGAGATAGCCAAGGTCCGTGCCGGGGGCAGGTGAGGCCGAAAAGATCAGCGACTGCGCAGGCTTGCGCAGGTCGGCGTCCAGCAGCAGCACACGCTGATGCTTCTGCGCCAGTGACAGGGCAAGATTGGCTGCAACGGTGGATTTGCCCTCGTTCTCTGCGCAGCTCGTGATGAGGAAGACCTGCCGGCCATCCTTTTCATGTGCCCGCTCCACCTGCGCGCGGAGCTGATGGACCGTTTCGGTGTAATAGAAGCTGCAGGTCGGGTCCGAGATGAGCAGGGCGGATTTTTTATTTCGCAGCAGCGCGCCGCGCTTGCGCTCGTGGCGCAGGGTGGCGAGCAGCTTCGTGTCGAGCTGATCGTGCGCGCCGGGGACGGTCTGCACCGTCTCCTGCGAGACGGCGAGAAGCAGCAGGACTGCGATCATGGCCAGCGCGCCGATGGGCCCAGCCAGCCTGAGCAGACGGTCGCGCGAGGCCTGCGCGCTGGGCTGCGACGGGAGCGTCGGGCCGTTGATGGGGTTCAGCACGGCCGAGGCGAGGATGAAGTCCGCATAGGCTTCGTAGCAGTCCATCACGGCCAGCGCCCCGCGAAAGGCAAGCTCCGGCGTCGGGGCAGTGACGGTCAGAATGAGGATGTTCGTGTTCTCCGGCACATCGACGCTGCACGTCCCCGGGAAGGCGTTCAGGCCCATTTCGGCGGCAGCGGCGGTGCGGACGGGGTTGCTCTGCAGCAGCTCGCCGAACTGGCTCGCCACGGAGTCCGTCACGGCGATGCTGCCGGAGGCTGTGGCGGAGGCGCTGCGGCTCGTCACGGCGAAGGTGACCTGGCTGTCATAGCTCGGCTTGGACACGAGCGTCTGCAGCAGATAGACCGCCATAACGCAGATGAGCCCGGCCAGAACGGTCATCCAGAGATTGCGCAGCACATGGCGCGCAAGGCACAGCGGATTGAAGTTGGACCATTTGGTCGTTTTCTGTTCTTTCATGGCTGCCCCCTTACTCCACGACGACGGTCAGAATGACGGAGCTCTCCAGGCCGGCGTCGTTCGTATAGGAGAAGAGCACGTCATAGCTGCCCGGATGCTCGTGGTCGATCTTCCCGGAGATCTCGACCTTCGACGGATCGACGCTCGCCCCGTGCTCCGACTGCAGCACGGAGGCGATCAGGCTGCGGTAATCCTCCGGTGTCTCATCTCCCGTGGCATAGACGAGGTAATCCGAAAGCGTGATGACGGGATGCCGGGCCGTGCGGTTGCGGATCATCACGGTCAGGGAGAGCATGGACGTGTCGCCCGCACTGTTTGTGACCTGCACACGGATGCGGTAGTCGCCCTCGGTGCCGACGGACAGGTTCACGAGCGTCAGGCGCATCTTGTCCGTGAGATCGCCGTCAAGCACATCCTCGGCCTTCAGACGGTCGAGCAGGGTGACGGTGCTGCCGACGCCGTAGACGAGCGGCTGCGACAGGGAGAAGCGCGGCTTGTGATAATCCGTGTAGTAGATCGGCCGCGTGAACGTGCAGAAGTTTGAGGCGCTGTCAAACACGGTGTAGGTCGCCTGCGCGCTGTTCGCGCCCGTGAGCTGCGAGACGCGGCGGACGATGATGCGGTCGGTGAGGTCGCCGTCGCGGTCGTCCGCTGCGGTCAGACCGGCGCAGAGCTCGGCGTCCGTAGCATTGACGCTGACCTCCAGCGGAACGCCGTCCGAGACGATGCGGGGTGCGGTATGATCGGCCGTCAGGCGGTCGTGCAGGAACACGGCGCAGAATGCAATGGCAACGGCCAGAAACAGGGCGATCAGGGTGATCTGTAATTTCCTCATGAAAAGCCTCCTGCGGGTCAGTCGGATTGAAGCGGCGGAATGGGGATCGGTTCATCGCGCAGGATCCTGCGGGGATTTCCGTGCAGGAGCAGCGCGATATAATCGGGGTGGCATATGGGCTCGAGCACCGGCAGAAGCGACCGGAAGCCCGTTGTGCGGAAGCGGTCGTCGTGGGCGTCGCTCGCGATGACATGCGCCAGACCGTGCGAGAGCAGGTGCAGGGCGGTGTCCTCTGCACGGCTGCCGAGCAGACCGAGCAGGCTGCCCTTGTTCAGCTGCAGCAGCATCCCGCGGGAAAAGCACCATGCGGCAAGGCCGGGGTCGCGCTGCACGGCGTCATAGCGCTCCGGATGGGCCACAACGGGCACAAGGCCGCGCTGCGCGATGGCCTCGAGCGTCCGCAGCAGCACGGAGCCGGGCAGTCCAAAGTCAAATTCTACGAGCAGATACCGTGAGCCGCCGAGCGTGATGAGCTCATGCTGTTCAATGAGTGTGCGGATGTTCGAGGGGTCCGCAAACACCTCCGCGCCGGAGTACAGCCGCAGCGGAATGTTTTCCTGCGTCAGCAGCTCGCGCAGGTCGTTCAGCTGCCTGCGGTAGTCCGGGCCGCGGTAATTGCGGCGGAAGCCGGGCAGGTTGCAGTGCGGCGTGACGGCAATGGCCGTGACGCCGCTCTCGGCGGCGTGGCGCGCCATGGAAAGCGAGATCTCCGCGTCGGGAGAGCCGTCGTCCACGCCGGGGAGAATATGACAATGCAGGTCGATCATGGCCCGTCCTTTCCGCGTCGGGGCACAGCAGGCAGACTGTGGGACCGACAGATGATTTCTTAAATAGAATAGCATATTTCTCGGGAGAATTCAACTTTTTCGTTTGGATTCTGCGGAAAAAGCCTGCGATAAAGAAAAAATCATGCTTGACATCACGGCACTTCCGTGCTAAAATAGTTCCGCAAAACGAAGAAGGCCGGCAGCCCCGACCTCACCCCAAGCGAAGGCAAAGGGGTCTGATATCGAGTTTCGCTGCGCTTCGGGCGCGGTGTGTTCGGTTGCGGGTGCTGCGGCATCCGCAATTTTTTGTTTGGAGGTGCTTTACCATCGGCAAATTAGATCATCAGCTCAATGAGGAGATCCGGGATAAGGAGATCCGCCTGATCGCAGCGGACGGCACCATGCTCGGCATCGTCTCCGCACAGGAGGCGCTGGCCCAGGCAGAGGAGCAGGAGCTCGACCTTGTGAAGATCTCGCCCAACGCCGTTCCCCCCGTGTGCAAGATCATGGACTACGGCAAGTTCCGCTTTGACCAGCTCAAGAAGGAAAAGGAAGCCCGGAAGAATCAGCGCGTCGTCGAGATCAAGGAGATCCGCATGTCCCCGGGCATCGACACGAACGACCTGAATGTGAAAATGCGCAACGCGATGAAATTCCTGAAGGAAGGTAACCGCGTGAAGGTCACGGTGCGCTTCCGCGGGCGTGAAATGGCGCATACCGACATCGGCGAGCAGCTTTTGATCCGGTTTGGCGAGGGATGCGCCGAAGTCGCAAACGTGGATAAAAAACCCAAGCTCGACGGCCGGTTCATGACGCTGTTCCTGTCGCCGAAGAATGCAAAATAATCACAAAGGAGAAGAATCATGCCGAAACTCAAAACCCACAGCGGTGCGAAGAAGAGATTCAATCTCACCAAGACCGGTAAGGTCAAGAGAGCGCACGCGTTCAAGAGCCATATCCTCACCAAGAAGGACACCAAGCGCGGCCGTCGCCTGAGAAGCACGACCTACGCGGATGTCACCAATGTCGAGAGCATCAAAAAGATGATCCCGTACAAATAATCGGATAGGAGGATTCAAAAGATGGCAAGAGTAAAAGGCGCGATGATGACGCGCAAGAGAAGAAATAAGACCCTGAAGCTTGCGAAGTCCTACTGGGGCTCCAAGTCCACCCATTTCAAGATGGCCAAGCAGGCCGTCAAGAAGTCCGGCGTTTATGCCTACATCGGCCGTAAGCAGAAGAAGAGAGATTTCCGCCGCCTGTGGATCGCTCGTATCTCCGCCGCTGTCAAGCCCTACGGCATGAACTATTCCCGCTTCATGAACGGCCTGAAGAAGTCCGGCATCGAGATGAACCGCAAGAGCCTCTCCGAGCTCGCAATTGCGGATGCCGCTGCGTTCGGCGCTCTCGTCGAGACTGCCAAGAAGGCCCTGTAATAGCTTTTCCAAAATCACTCCGCTCCGGCGGGGTGATTTTTTTCGGAAAAGCCCGGCGGGCTTTTCCGACGTGGAGATCGCAGTCCGCTGCGCGCACGGATCGTCCGCCAAAAGCGGACGCCCCGCACACTGGCGGACTGAGCGGTATTTTTCCGACGTACACGCCGCCGGAAAAATGATTTCAATTGATTCGCCGCCTGCGGGCGGCGAACTCTGCGAGGCTTTTTGATGCACGGAACAGACTGTCAAAAAATCTGCTCAGCCGAAGGTTTCCCTGACGAAAAATCCCGGAGGGAATTTTTCGTCAAGGTGATTTTTTTGCAATTCTTATTCCTGCATTTTGCATTTTTGCGCATTGTGTGCTATACTATTTCTATCAGACTGTCGAAAACCTGCCAGGACAGAGGGAACTTATTCGGCAGTCTGTATGTAAAAGAACGGGGGGAAACCGTCATGAAGAATATCATTACGATCAGCCGTGAATTCGGCAGCGGCGGCCGCAGCATCGGCAAGCAGGTCGCAGAGAAGCTCGGCTATGCGTTCTATGACCGCGAGCTGGTCGATGAGGTCGCAAAGCGCAGCGGCTTTGCGCCGGAGTACATCGAGGAGCACGGCGAATATGCCAACGCCCGCAACAGCCTGCTGTTCTATCTGGCCACGGCCGAGCGCTACAGCCACGACAACCTCTCCATGCACGATCAGCTCTATATCACGCAGAGCAAGATCATCGAGGAGCTGGCGGAAAAGGGCAAGTGCGTCATCGTCGGCCGCTGCGCGGACTATATCCTGCGCGACCGGAAGGACTGCCTGCATGTGTTCATCTGTTCCGACATGGCCAGCCGCGCCCGCCGCATCGTCGAGCGCTACGGCCAGACGCAGAAGGCACCGGAGAAGCGTCTCGCCGAGAAGGACCAGAAGCGCAAGGTCTATTATAAGAACTACACGGGCCGCGTCTGGGGGCAGGCACAGAATTATGACATCTGCCTCAACAGCGGCGCGCTCGGCGTGGACACCTGCGCCGATATGATCGTACAGCTCTGCAAATAAGGAACATAACAAAGCGGCCGCCCAGAAATGCGGGTGGTCGTAAGACAGTTTCAATCCCGGCAGTAATGTCTGCCGGGACTGTTCTTGCACATATTAAAGCCATATGATAGAATTAAATAAAGCAATAAATCGGAATGATAA
>DQIA01000107.1:4036-4573 GCA_003525905.1 Clostridiales bacterium | reverse complement strand
TTGAGCAGCAGCAGCTTTTCGCCGCCTGCGGATGCCTGCGCGGTCAGGCCGCGGAAGCGGGCGCGGTCGATCTTCACGCCGAGCTTTTCCGCCAGCGCATCGACGGCGCGGAAGCCGACGTTGTGCCGGGTGCGGGCATAGTTCAGGCCGGGATTGCCCAGACCCACGACGAGCCAGCCGCAGGCGGGCGCTTTGGAAAACAGCATCAGAACAGGCTCGAGATCGACGTCTCGTTATAGATGCGGGTGATGGCCTTGGCAAAGATCGGCGAGGCGTCGAGCTGGCGGATCTTCTTGCCGGTGTAGTCTGCGGGCAGCGGGATGGTGTTGAGCACCATGAGCTCCTCGATGCAGCTGTCCTCGATGCGCTGCGTGGCGTTGCCGGAGAGCACGCCGTGGCTGGCGCAGGCATAGACGGCCTTGGCCTTGCCGATGGTCTTGATGGCCTCGGCGGCGTTGCACAGGGAACCGGCCGTGTCGACGATGTCGTCAAACAGGATGCAGGTCTTGCCCTCGACGTCGCCGATGATGTTCATGA
>DQIA01000107.1:1497-3987 GCA_003525905.1 Clostridiales bacterium | reverse complement strand
CGCCGATGATGTTCATGACCTCGCACATGTTGGCGCGCTGACGGCGCTTGTCCACGATGGCAAGGCCCATGTGGACCTTGGCCGCGAACGTGCGGGAGCGGGCGACGGAGCCGACGTCCGGCGAAACGACGCAGAACTCATCGTGGTTGAAGAGCTTCTCGTCGAACTTGGACATATAGTAGCGGGTGAACAGCGGGTTGCCGAGCATGTTGTCCACGGGGATGTCGAAGAAGCCCTGGATCTGCGCGGCGTGGAGATCCATCGTCAGCACGCGGTCAGCGCCCGCGCGGGTGATGAGGTTCGCCACCAGCTTGGCGGAGATGGGGTCGCGGCCCTTGGCCTTGCGGTCCTGACGGGCATAGCCGAAGTACGGAATGACCGCGGTGATGCGGCCTGCAGAGGCGCGGCGGAAGGCGTCGATCATGATGAGCAGCTCCATCAGGTTGTTGTTGACGGGCTTGCAGGTGGACTGCACCACGAACACGTCGCAGCCGCGGACGGATTCGTTGATGGAGACGGAGACCTCGCCGTCTGCAAAGGCGGTCACGGTGCTGTCGCCGAGGTCCAGCCCCAGTTCGGCACAGATTCCTTTTGCGAAGGGCACGTTGGCATTCGCAGTGAAGACCTTGATCTCTTTTCCGTGAGCAATCATTTCGTTACCTCTCTATTTTCCGAGCGCCGCATCCGCACGGCGCTCAATATTTTGCGAGCGCGATGGGATTATTTCTTGTGCTTTGCGGCCCATTCCTTCTTGTTGGACTGGCGGGCGCGGGCAATGCCGAGCGCCTGCGCGGGGACGTCCTCCGTGATGGTGGAGCCTGCACCGATGTAAGCGCCGCTGCCGACCTGCAGCGGGGCGATGAGGGCGGTGTTGCAGCCGATAAAGGCGCCCTCGCCCACGACGGTCTCGTGCTTCTGCACGCGGTCAAAGTTCGCGGTGGTCACGCCGCAGCCGAAGTTGCAGTTGGCACCGGCCTCGGTGTCGCCGAGGTAGGCCAGATGGGGCACCTGGGTATTTTCGCCCAGACGGGCGTTCTTCAGCTCGACAAAGCTGCCTGCCCGGACGCTGCGGCCAAGCTCACAGCCGCCGCGCACGCTGGCATAGGGACCGACGACGGCGTCCTGCCCCACGCGGGAGTCGCGCACCTGCGAGGCGTTCACCACGGCGCGCGCGCCGATGACGGAATCGTCGATGACGCTCCACGGGCCGATGACGGCCTCCTCGCCGATGACGGTTTTGCCGCGCAGCATCGTGCCGGGCAGCAGGCGCGCGCCGGGAGCGACGCGCACGGAAGGCTCGACATAGCAGCTGGAGGCGTCATAGATCTCCACGCCCGTGCGGGCGAGGGCCAGCAGGCGGTTGCGCTGCAGCAGGCCCGCGATCTCCGGCAGCTCGGCCGGGGAGGCGACGGAATACATGGCCTGCTCCTCGTTCATGGGGGAGCCGTTGTCCAGCAGGAAGCGGGCAAAGGAGAAATGCTCGTCGAGCGCCTGCATCAGCTCCTCGCGGGAGACGCCGTAGACGCGCGGGAAGCGCCCTGCGGCCTGCGGGGCGAGCTGCGGCAGATAGACGGCCGGGCCGGTGACGACGGTGATGGTGTGCTCCGCGTCCTCTGCGGTGGAAAGGAACACATGCAGCAGGTCCGCGGGATCGCTGTCCATCGTGGTCATGACCTCCGCCTCGGCGGGCAGGCACGCGCGGGCCGCCTCGACATAGCGGTCGTGACAGACCAAAAAGAAGCGCCCGACACCGCTGTCGAACAGAGCGTTCGCCAGCCACGCGAGCAGCGGCGCGCCCATGACGCTCTGCAGCATCAGGGGCTGCGGATATCCGGTTTTTGCCGTATCGTCCGGAATAAAGATCACTGCGGACATTCCAATCATGGCATACGGCTCCTTTCACATGGGAATACGGCTCCATTATATCAAATCTTTCCGCATTCGTCCATATGTTTTCCTCCGGAAAGCAAACAAATTCCTGCGGCGGGCCGTCTTCTTTTTTGTCGGAACCCCATAACGGCATTTTTGAACAGGCCGGGGCACGGCTTCCTGCACAGGCTGTGGAAAACGCCAAAATTTTTGCCGCTTTGTGGGCAAAGTCCCCGGATTTCGGGCGGGGAGACGGCCTGCACAGCCCAAAATCCCTGTGTATAAACCTGTGCAAACTGGGGATAACTCAAGGAAATGTGCACGGGTCCGCAAACAGGGCGCGGGATTATGTCTACCAACGGGGCATGCGCTCCACTTTGCCTCCCCACGCGGCGCAGGCCCGGCTCTGGTGAAATTGCCGAATCGGCCCGACATTTTTCGGCGAAATTTCCCGCCGGATTGTAGCATTTTACTCAGGGTTTATGCTATAATAAAAATCGAACATTTATCGGGCGCGCACGGCCTTTTGTAGGGGCGGTGTCCTCGACGCCCTGTTGGGTACTGCCGATCCGCACAGGGCTGCCGTTAAAATGGTAATGGCCCCGACGGGGCCTGTAGCGG
>DQIA01000107.1:182-1404 GCA_003525905.1 Clostridiales bacterium | reverse complement strand
CACTGCGCAGCCGTTGGCGGCTTTGCCGCCTTACGGATGCGGCGTGCCCCTTGCGGGTTGTGAGCGCCTTGTACGGATAAATTCAACCGCGCAAGGGCACTGATGCACCGTTGCACCACCCTGATGTGTCATTGCGAGGAGGCCAACGGCCGACGTGGCAATCTCGCAGGACATGGTTGGATGACAAGGTACCTCCGGCGAAATCGTAACTGCCTTCCCGAGATTGCACCCCAAGGGCACTTCCTCGCGCTTCGCGCTCAGGGCGCCACGTCGGGCTTTCGCCCTCCTCGCAATGACAGACCTTTGGTGTTCACCGTTTTGCTGACAGCCTGTTTATTATACCAGTGCAGCGCCGGGCCGGGCTGTCCTCGCCCCCTGCAACGCGCGGCCGGCAGTCCTATTGTATCTCATTTTCAGTATGCATTATATGCATTGAATTTACACTTTTCTCCCGGCTGATGCCGGAATGTTGATAAACGGAGTTTCCGCCATGCTCGAACTGCTCTCCCCCGCCGGGTCCCTTGATGCGCTGCACGCCGCCGTCTGCAACGGCGCGGATGCGGTCTATCTGGGCGCGGAGGGGTTCAATGCCCGCGCAGGTGCGCGCAATTTCACATTGGACGAGCTGCCGGAGGCGGTGCGCTACTGCCATGTGCGCGGCGTGCGGGTCTACCTGACGCTCAATACCCTCGTCACGGACCGCGAGCTGCCGAAGGTCGCGGAGCATATCACGGCCGCGGCCCGCGCAGGCGTCGACGCCCTCATCGTGCAGGACCTCGGCGTGGCGGCCCTTTCCCGCCAGATCGCCCCGCAGCTGGCGCTGCATGCCTCCACCCAGCTCACGGTGCACTCGCTCGAGGGCGTGCGCGAGCTTGCCGCGCTCGGCTTTTCATGCGTCGTGCTCTCGCGCGAGCTGCCGCGCGAGGAGATCGCCTATATCTGCCGCAACAGCCCCGTGCGCATCGAGGTCTTCGCCCACGGCGCGCTGTGCATGTGCTATTCCGGCCAGTGCTATATGTCGGCCGTCATCGGCCGCCGCTCCGGCAACCGCGGCCAGTGCGCCCAGCCCTGCCGCCTGCCCTACGGCTACGGCCGGTTTGAAAACCGCTATCCCATGAGCCTGAAGGACAATTGTCTCATCCGCTACCTCGGTGAGCTGGCCCGCATGGGCGTGGCCAGCCTCAAGCTCGAGGGTCGCATGAAGCGCCCGGAGTATGTCGCC
>DQIA01000107.1:0-126 GCA_003525905.1 Clostridiales bacterium | reverse complement strand
TGAAGCGCCCGGAGTATGTCGCCATCGTCACGGGCATCTACCGCGCCGCGCTCGACGGCCGCGAGGTCCGCTCGTCGGATCTTTCCGCGCTGCGCGCCGCCTTCTCCCGCGAGGGCTTTACGGAGG
>DQIA01000095.1:2715-2849 GCA_003525905.1 Clostridiales bacterium | reverse complement strand
TCGCCGACCAGCGGGATCATGATCTCCGGCTCGATGCGGTACCAGGAGAACTCCTTGTTGACCTTGATGGCGGCGTTGATGACGGCGGTGGTCTGCATCTCGGCGATCTCCGGATAGGTGACAGCCAGACGGCA
>DQIA01000095.1:213-2650 GCA_003525905.1 Clostridiales bacterium | reverse complement strand
GCCAGACGGCAGCCGCGGTGGCCCATCATCGGGTTGAACTCATGCAGAGAGGCGATGACGTCCTTGAGCTCGGCGACGCTGACGTGCAGCTCCTCGGCGATCTCGGCGATGTCCTCTTCCTTCGTCGGCAGGAACTCGTGCAGAGGGGGATCCAGGAAGCGGATGGTCATCGGACGGCCCTTGAGCTCGCGGTACATGGCCTCGAAGTCGCCCTGCTGATACGGCAGGATCTTGGCAAGGGCTTCCTTGCGGGCCTCGACCGTCTTGGCGACGATCATCTCGCGCATGGCCTTGATACGGGTGGACTCGAAGAACATGTGCTCCGTGCGGCACAGGCCGATGCCTTCGGCGCCGAACTTCACGGCCTGCGCAGTGTCGCGGGGGTTATCGGCGTTCGTGCGGACGCGCAGAACGCGGAAGCTGTCGGCCCACTTCATGAAGCGGTCAAAGTTGCCGCTGATGGTGGCCTCGACGGTCTTGACGGCGCAGCCGTAGATGTTGCCGGTGGAGCCGTCGATGGAGATCCAGTCGCCCTCGTGGTAATCCTTGCCGGCGAGGGTGAAGTACTTCTCTTCCTCGTGCATGGTGATCTCACCGCAGCCGGAGACGCAGCAGGTGCCCATGCCGCGCGCGACGACGGCAGCGTGGGACGTCATGCCGCCGCGGACGGTCAGGATGCCCTGTGCGGCAGCCATGCCCTCGATGTCCTCGGGGCTGGTCTCAAGACGGACGAGAACGACCTTTTCGCCGTTGGCGGCCCAGGACTTTGCGTCCTCGGCGGAGAAGACAACACGGCCGCAGGCAGCGCCCGGAGAGGCGGCCAGGCCCTTGCCGACGACCTCGGCGGCCTTCAGCGCGGCGGCGTCGAACTGCGGGTGCAGCAGGGAATCGAGCTGCTTCGGCTCCACGCGCATGACGGCCTCTTCGCGGGAGATCATGCCCTCGTCGACGAGGTCGCAGGCGATCTTCAGCGCGGCGGCAGCGGTGCGCTTGCCGTTACGGGTCTGCAGCATGTAGAGCTTGCCGTTCTCGATGGTGAACTCCATATCCTGCATGTCACGGTAGTGGTTCTCGAGGCGGGTGGCGATGTCGACGAACTGGTCGTAGACAGCGGGCATCTCCTCATGCAGCTTGGAGATCTTGCTCGGCGTGCGGATACCGGCGACGACATCCTCGCCCTGGGCGTTGATGAGGTATTCGCCGAACAGCGCCTTCTCACCGGTGGCCGGATCGCGCGTGAAGGCGACGCCGGTGCCGGACTTGTCGTTCAGATTGCCGAAGACCATCGGCTGCACGTTGACGGCGGTGCCCCAGGAGTAGGGGATGTCGTTCATGCGGCGATAGACGTTGGCGCGGGGGTTATCCCAGGAGCGGAAGACGGCCTTGATGGCCTCCATGAGCTGGACGGCCGGATCGGTCGGGAAGTCCTCGCCCTTTTCTTCCTTATAGTGAGCCTTGAACAGGTCAACGAGCTTCTTCATGTCGTCGGCGTCGAGGTCGATGTCGTTCTTGACGCCCTTGGCGGCCTTGACTTCGTCGATGATGACCTCGAATGTCTTCTTGGACAGCTCCATGACGACGTCGGAGAACATCTGGATAAAGCGGCGATAGGAATCGTAAACAAAGCGGGTAAACGCAGGCGTGGGGTTACCGGCGATGAGACCTGCGGCGACCTCGTCGTTCAGGCCGAGGTTCAGGATGGTGTCCATCATGCCGGGCATGGAGGCGCGGGCGCCGGAACGGACGGAGACGAGCAGCGGGTTCTTGGCGTCGCCGAACTTCTTGCCGTTGATCTTCTCGATGCGGGCGAGAGCCTCGTAGACCTGCGCCTTGATCTCGTCGTTGATGTTGCGATCGTCCTCATAATACTTCGTGCAGGCTTCCGTGGAGATGGTGAAGCCCTGCGGGACAGGCATGCCGAGATTCGTCATCTCTGCCAGGTTTGCGCCCTTGCCGCCGAGCAGCTCACGCATGGAGCCGTTACCCTCGGAGAACAGGTAAACATATTTGTGCATACTGTTGATAAACCCCTTTCGTGTCTTGGAAACGGTCACTCGCAGCCGTTTCGAATCGTTTTTCTTGTTCTATTCATTCGGATACTGAAACAATATAACACAATTCGCAGGGTTTTTCAATGAATTTCAAAAGAAAAAACCGAAAAAGGCCAATGTAAATATTTTCAGACAGAAAAACGACGCAAAACCGTCATTTTGCCAGAAAAAACCCGCTGCGCTCCTCCCAAAACGCAGCGGGTTTGAAATTGGTTTTTCAGGAACGGGACATGGGGCAAGCTGAAAATGGAGAGTGGAAAGCTACGCGAGGCCGCCGACCATGTGTTGTAGTTGCGGGGGAGCGGACAGCCGTACCCGGCACTGCACGGGCGAAATGAACGGACCATCGTTGAAATGGCAAATGCCCCCGAATTGTCATTGCGAGG
>DQIA01000095.1:0-138 GCA_003525905.1 Clostridiales bacterium | reverse complement strand
CGACGTGGCAATCTCGGGAAGGCACTCGCAGATCGTACAGGCTGCCGTGAAAACGTACAGACCGATTGCGTCTGTAGCGGCGCTCACTGAGCGCCTTGTACAGGGATATTCAACCGCACAAGGGCACTGGTGCACCGC
>DQIA01000066.1 GCA_003525905.1 Clostridiales bacterium | reverse complement strand
CTTCGCTCCTCGGAATGACACGAAAAGGCGGCGCTTGCCATTCTGGCGATGGCCTGAGCTTATCGGCAGCACCTTTCCTGCCCTTTTCTGCCCAAATTTTTCTGCACACCCCCTGTGCAATGTGCAGAAGTTTCCTGTTCACAGCTTTTCGCCCGATTTTTCCGCACAAGCCCTGTTCAGAACGCTCTCTTTTTTCCACAGCCCCATGTGCATGGCCGCGCGTTGGGATTTCAGGGCTTGCGGGACTTTTGCACATAAGTTTTGCCTACGGACTACGAATACTAAAAATTATCCTACCTATCTTCTCAGATAGAGAAAGCGAGTGTTGTTATGAAGTTTACCTGTGAAAAAGCGCTGCTGGTCTCTGCCCTGTCCGTTGCGAGCCGCACCGTCGCACAGAAGAGCACCATTCCCTGTCTCGAGGGCGTGCTTCTCCGGGCGGGCGTCGCGCTGCAGCTCACGGGCTACAATCTGGAAACGGGCATCACCGTCCACGTCGGTGCCCAGATCCAGGAGGCAGGCTCGTGCGTCATGCCCGCTCGCCTGTTCTTTGATATCGTCCGGAAGCTGCCGGATGAGATGGTCTCCATCACCGTCGACCACAAGCAGCAGGTCTCCATCCGTGCGGGCGCGGCCTTCTTCCAGATCACGGCCATGGATTCCGAGGACTATCCCGAGCTGCCGGACGTCAACGGCAAGAGCGGCGTGACCATGCCGCAGTCCGCGCTGAAGGCCATGATCTCCGGCACGATCTTCTCCGTGTCCGAAAATCAGGCCCGCCCCATCCAGACCGGCTGCCTGATGGAGGTCACGGAGGATTCCGTCACCATGGTCGCCGTGGACAGCTTCCGGTTGGCCCGCCGCACCTGGCACACGGAAAACGCCGCGAACCATACCCTCAAATTCGTCGTCCCCGCCGCCGGTCTCAAGGAGATCGAGCGCATTCTCGAGGACTCCGACGAGCCCGTTACCTTCACGCTCGGCGATAAGCACATCCTCTTCTCCATCGGCGACGCCCTGCTCGTCAGCCGCGTGCTCGAGGGCGAATTCATCGACTGGCGCCGCGTTGTCCCCACAAACTGCGGCACCGTCCTCACCGCGAACGTCGCCGAGTTGACCTCCTCCATCGAGCGCGTCAGCCTCATCATTTCCGAAAAGGTCAAAAGCCCCGTCCGCTGCGTCTTCGGCGACAATATGGCCGACTTCCGCACGGCGAACACCATCGGCTCCGCGCACGACACCTGCTCCATCGCCGGGAACGGCGGCGAGCTGGAGATCGGCTTCAACAGCCGCTATCTGCTCGATGCGCTGCGCGTCATCCCGAGCGAGGAGGTCACGCTGGAGCTGCAGAACGGCCTGAGCCCCATCGTCTTCACGCCGTGTGACGACAAATATGACTTTGCCTATATGGTCCTGCCGGTCCGCCTGCGCAGCAACAGCTAAGACCGGATGAACGTTCCATTTCTCGTCAGCAATATCCTCTCCGGCGTGGGTATGCTCGCCATGCTTGCCAGCACGGCCCTGCGCAGCCGGAGAAAGATCCTCGCGGTCCAGTCCGTGAACCACGCCCTTTCCATGGCGGCCTGTTCGCTTTTGCGCGGCTGGAGCGGCGCGGTGCAGGAGGCCGTGAACCTCGTGCGTGACCTCGCCATTCTGCAGTTCGGCAAATTGAACCGCTTCTGGCAGATCTCTTTTGTGGCGGCGGCGCTGGGACTCGGCGCGGCGGTCACGTTTGCGGGAGGCTTTCAGTGGTACGGCCTGCTTCCCGTTCTGGCCACGGCCCTCTATTCCGCCGTCGTCGTCCACCCGCGGTGCAATGCCCGCTGGATCAAGGCCTCCACGGCCGTGTGCACGATGATGTGGGCGGTCTACAGCCTCTTTATCCGCAATTACGTCTACGTTCTGACGAACGTTATCACCTCGGCCTCCGCCGTCCTTTTCCTGCTGCGGAGCCGAAAGCAAGGAGAAACCGTATGAAAGTTCGTGTCCGGCGGGTGTCCGCCGAGGATGTCCCCGTGGCCATCACCACGGAATTTATCAAGCTGGAGAGCTTTTTAAAGCTGGCCAACGCCGTCCCGTCCGGCGGCATGGCGAAAAACTTCATCCAGAACGGCGAGGTGCTCGTCAACGGCGAGCCGTGCACCATGCGCGGCAAAAAGCTCCGTCCCGGCGACGACGTCCGGTTTGACGGCGTGACCTACTGCGTCCGCGCCGCGCATGCAGATTGACCGCCTCAGCCTGCGCGGCTTCCGGAATTACGAGGATGCGCAGGCGCAGTTCGTCCCCGGCGTGAATCTCCTCGTCGGCGGGAACGCCAACGGCAAGACGAACCTGCTCGAGGCCGTCAGCTATCTCTCCACGGGCCGCTCGTTCCGCACCCGCCGCGAGGCGGAGCTCATCCGCTTCGGCGCGGACTTTGCGGAGCTGCGCGCGCAGGTGCAGTCGCAGGAGCGCACACGCGAGCTGCGCGCCGTGCTGTTTTCCGGCAGGCGGCCGCGCCAGCTGTGGCTCGCCGGGGTAAAGCAGCGCAGCCGCGCCGCCCTGTCCGGCGTGCTCACGAGCGTGCTGTTCTGCCCGGAGGACCTTATGATCCTCAAAAAGGGCGCGTCCGGCCGCCGCAGGCTCATGGACGGCGTCATCTGCCAGCTCCGCCCGAATTATGAAGCGGCCCTTGCGGAATACGGCCGCCTGCTCGACCAGAAATCTGCCCTGCTGCGCGAGCGCTATGACAACCCTTCCCTCCTGCAGGTCCTGCCGGAGTATGACCTCCGCATGGCCCAGACGGGCGCGCTCGTCATTTCGTACCGCGCCCGCTATGTCAAGGCGCTGGCGCAGGAGGCCGCGCGCTATCACCGGGAATTTTCCGGCGACAGCGAGTCGCTCGAGCTGACCTACCGCACGGTCTCGACCGTGACGGACCCCTTTGCCCCGCCCGAGACGCTCTGCGCCCAGCTGCAGGAGCATCAGCGCAGCCACGCCCGCGCCGAGCTCGAGAGCGCGCAGTGCCTGTCCGGCCCGCATAAGGACGATTTCGAGGCCGTCATCAACGGCCTGCCCGTGGCGCAGTTTGCCTCGCAGGGGCAGACGCGCACGGCCGTCATCTCCCTCAAGCTCGCCGAGCGCGCCCTGCTGCGGCAGGGAACGGGCGAAACGCCCGTGCTGCTGCTCGACGACGTGCTGTCCGAGCTGGATGCCGGACGGCAGGACTTTGTTTTGAACCAGCTCCGCGAGGGGCAGGTCTTTATCACCTGCTGTGAAACGGACCGCCTGACCAGTCTCGGTCAGGTGCTGTCCATCCGCAGCGGCACCATCGGAGGGGCGCAGTAATGTATCTATCCATCGGCGGCGATATGGCCGTGCGGGACCGCGCCCTAATCGGCATATTCGATCTGGACAATACGACCTGCTCCCGCGACACGCGCGCGTTTTTAACGGCCGCGGAGCAGGGCGGTCAGGTGGTCGACGTCTCCGGCGCTCTGCCGAAGAGCTTCCTCCTGACCGAGGAATTCGGCATGGACCGCGTGTATCTCACGCAGTTCAACGCCGCAATTCTGGAAAAGCGCATGGAACAAAAGGAGAACACAATTCATGTCTGAAGAACTGCTGAATACGACTGTGGAACAGGAATACGACGCCTCGCAGATCCAGGTCCTGGAGGGGCTGGAGGCCGTCCGGAAACGTCCGGGCATGTATATCGGCTCGACGTCCGCCAGCGGCCTGCACCATCTGGTCTATGAGATCGTGGACAACGCCATCGACGAGGCGCTCGCGGGCTACTGCACCCACATCACCGTGACGATCAACCCCGGCGACACCATCACCGTCACCGATAACGGCCGCGGCATCCCCGTGGACATTCAGGCCCAGACCGGCCGCCCCGCGCTCGAGGTCGTCTATACGGTCCTGCATGCGGGCGGCAAATTCGGCGGCGGCGGCTATAAGGTCTCCGGCGGCCTGCACGGCGTCGGCGCGTCCGTCGTCAACGCCCTGTCCGAGTGGCTCACGGTCGAGGTCCATAAGGATGGCAAAATCTATCAGATGAAGTTCGCCCGCGGCAATATCACGCAGGAGATGCGCGTCATCGGCAATACGGACAGGCACGGCACCATCGTCACCTTCAAGCCAGACCCTGAGATGTTCGACACCCTCGTCTATGACTACGAGACGCTCCACACCCGTATGCGCGAGCAGGCCTTCCTGAACGCCGGCCTGCGCATCGAGATCGCCGACCGCCGCACGGAGGACGGCCCGTCCGATTCCATGTGCTACGAGGGCGGCATCCGCGAGTTCGTCCTCTGGCACAACCGCCACAAGACGCCCCTGCACGAGGAGGTCGTCTATATGGCGGGCGTCCGCCGCGACGCCGAGGCCGAGGTCGCTCTGCAGTATCACGACGGCTATAACGAGACCATCGTCTCGTTTGCCAATAACATCCACACGCCGGAGGGCGGCATGCACGAGACGGGCTTCAAAACGGCCCTGACCCGCGTGCTCAATGCCTACGGCACGAAGACCGGCGTCATCAAGACCGACGCGGACAAGGTCTCCGGCGAGGACTGCCGCGAGGGCCTGACCGCCGTCATCTCCGTGAAGCTGACGGACGCCCAGTTCGAGGGCCAGACGAAGGCCAAGCTCGGCAATGCCTATATCCGCACCCTCGTCGACTCCATCGTCAACGAGCAGCTGTCCACCTATTTTGAGGAGCACCCCGCCGTCGCCCGCACCATTCTCGAAAAGGCCATGACCGCCAACCGCGCCCGCGAGGCCGCCCGCAAGGCCCGCGAGTCCATCCGCCGCAAGACGGCGCTCGGCGGCGCGGCCATGCCGGACAAGCTGCGCGACTGCAACGAGACGGACGCCAGCCTGACCGAGATCTATATCGTCGAGGGCGATTCCGCAGGCGGCTCGGCCACGCAGGGCCGCGACTCCCGCTTCCAGGCCATCCTGCCGCTGTGGGGCAAGATGCTCAATGTCGAGAAGGTCCGCGAGGACAAGGTCATCGGCAACGACAAGCTCCAGCCCGTCATCACGGCCCTCGGCGCGGGCATCGGCGAGGAATTCCACCTTGATAAGCTCCGCTATCACAAGATCATCATCATGGCCGATGCCGATGTCGACGGCAGCCATATCCGCACCCTGCTGCTGACCTTCTTCTTCCGCTATATGCGCCCGCTGATCGAGCACGGCTATGTCTATTCCGCCATGCCGCCCCTGTATAAGCTCACCCGCGGCAAGACGTCCCGCGTCGCCTTCTCCGACGACGAGCGCGACCGCATCTCCGCCGAGCTCCGCGCGGACAATCCCAATGCCAAGGTCGATATCTCCCGCTATAAGGGCCTCGGCGAGATGGACGCCCACGAGCTGTGGGAGACCACCATGGACCCCGAAAAGCGCACCCTCAAGCAGATCCGCCTCGAGGACGCCGTCAAGGCCGATGAGATCTTCACCCTCCTCATGGGCGAAAAGGTCGAGCCGCGCAAGGAATATATTGAGCAGAATGCAAAGTATGTCGTGAATCTGGATTATTGATTCTGTTTCCGGGCCTGTCCCTGCGCCCCGGCGAATGCGGCAGGTTCCCAGACCTGTCATTGCGCAGCTTGGCTCTCCCTTTGGGAGAGCTGGCGGCGCAGCCGCCTGAGAGGGAAAATCAGCCCTCCCTTTGATTGCTATTGCCATTCAAAAGTGCCTGCAAGGCCCTCTCAGTCACCT
>DQIA01000087.1:5553-11281 GCA_003525905.1 Clostridiales bacterium | reverse complement strand
ATGTTTTAATCAGGAATCAGTATCAGAACTTTCCTCCTCCGCCGCCGAACGACGAGCCGCCGGAGCCGGAATGTGCGTCGCTTCCGCTGCGGTCGTTGTCCTTCGGACGCGCCGTGCGCGTCGTGTTGGCATAGAGGAACAGGTCGGACTGCTGCGTCAGGTGCAGGCTGTCCTGCACAACATAGCTGTTCGCAGCGGGCTGACGGCGCACCGTCTTGTGCTTCGCTGCCATCACGCCGACCGTGATGCCGCCGATGAGCGCGCCGAACAGCAGGCAGGCCACGACCCACAGGAAGCCCGGCGCTTCAAACGGCTCGTCGGGCAGGTTCCCTGTGTCGTAGGCGGAGCCGTTCCTCGCTTGGTTGACATAATCCTCGCATTCCTCCGTGAACGTGGAAAATGCCGCGGCATATTCGGCGTTCGAGAGCTGGGGCAGGAAGCGGTCCACCATGGCCTCGCGCCCGGCGGGCGTGATGGCGGTGATGCCGAAGCCATGCGTGGCGATGTACCAGTCGCGCGTGTCCATGGCCACGAGCAGGAGCGCGCCGTCGCGGTCCTCGCCGAGGCCGTAGTTGTTGTACCAGAAGAAGTCCTCCGCGTAATTCCGCGGCGTTTCGCCGTCGAGCGAGTCGACGGTCACGATGACGATGTCGAACTGCAGCGCCTCGCTGCGGCTGTCGAGGTCGGCCAGCAGCGCTTCCGCGTCATCCGCCATCAGCAGGTCTGCGTTGTCCACCAGCCGGGGCAGATCCGCCGCTGCAGCGGGCAGGACCAGCAGCGCCAGCAGGGCAAGCAGCAGCGTGAGCAGGGTAAGCGTTCGTTTCATATCCGTCCCCTCCCTCAGTGCAGCAGCTGCCACAGGCACACAAGGCCATAGGCTGCCGCTGCCGCGATGCCGCTGACCAGACCGAACCAGCGCCACTTTTTCCCCTTGTCCACGGGAAGGTCGCCGACGAATTTGCCGGTCTGGCCGTTCATGGCGAACGAGAACGTTTTGCCGTTCCATACGGTGTTCAGCAGCCACACGGGGTAGAGCGCATAGCGCACCCTGCCGTTGGCCAGGCGGACGGATGTGCTCTCGGGCACGACGGTGTGATAGCCCACGACGGTCGAGGCGAACACGGACTCCGTGCTCTTTTTCACGCGCTCGTTCGCGCGGCCGATGCTGTCGTCTGCGTTCACATCATAGCGGTCGGCAAGATAGCCGGACAGGTAGGCCGTCTGAAAATCGACCGCGCTGGAGAAGTCAAACGGCTCGATGGATTCCATCAGGTCGTTCGGCATGCGGGAAGAGCCGTCCACCGGGACGTGGGTGAAGCTGAGGTCGCCGCTGCGCAGGATGGCATAGTGCTGCGTCTCGGTGTAGTCATAGTCGCGGTCGCTCCAGGTGCGGATGCGCGTCGCGTGGTAGCGGATGTGGGCGTCGGCGTCGGCGTCGAACAGCCAGAACGGCACATACACGCCCTTGACCTCGGAGATGCGGTTTTCGCTGCGGAACAGATTCGGCAGAAGGCGCTTGCCCTTCATATGGTTGCGCAGGGCGGCCTCGGCCGCCTTTTTGTCGAGCTTGAAGGGAATGACGTAGTCGGGCTTCAGGTCGCCGGACAGGCGGCCGGTCAGCACGATGGGATTGCCGCAGAACGGGCAGGCCGTCGCGGCGGTGCTCTCGTCGCACACCAGCTCGCCGCCGCAGCTCTTGCAGGTGTAAACGCCCATCTGCACGTCGTCCCACGGCTGCTGCGCTGCGTCCCAGTGCATGTCGTCCTTGGCGTCCTGCTTCAGCGCGTCGTCATAGCCCTCGAGCGTCTCTACATCGAAGGTCGTGTCGCAGTACGGGCACTTCATCTTTTGCAGGCCGCTGTCGAATTCCAGGCGGCCGCCGCAGCAGGGGCATTTGTACTGGATCGTTTCAGCCATGCGAGGTTCCCACCCTTTCGTCAGACCTGATCGTTGAAGTCAAAGGGGTCGCCGCACTCGGGGCAGAATTTCGGCGGATGGCGCGGATCCTCCGGCTGCCAGCCGCACTTGTCGCAGCGGTACTGCGGCTCGTTCGCGGGCTTCTTCGCACCGCAGTTCTGGCAGAACTTGCCCTGGTTCACCGTGCCGCAGGCGCAGGTCCAGCCCTCGGCAGGGCGCGGCTTGCCGCAGGCGGAGCAGAATTTTCCGGTGTTCCTCTGGCCGCAGGTGCACGTCCAGCCGTTTGCGGCAGGCTGCGGCTTCTTTGCTCCGCAGCTCGGGCAGAAGTTGCCCGTCGCCGTTGCGCCGCAGCTGCATTTCCAGCCGTCTGCAGCCGGTGCAGCCGGTGCAGCCTTCTGCTGCTGGCCCATGGCATAAAGCTCCTGCGCATTGAGGCCGCCTGCCTGCTGGGCCATGCCCATGCCCATGAAGCCCATCATCGCGCCGTTCTTGTTCCCGGCGGCGGTCTTCATGGCCTCGGCCTGTGCACCCGTGAGCGTGGCAGCCGCCATGGACGGATCGCGCAGCATGGCCGTGCGCTGTGCCTGCTTGATGAGCTCTGCGTCCTCCTCGGGGAGGCTGATGGGGTTCATGGCAATGGAGACGACCTGCAGGCCGCGCAGCTCGCCCCACTTGCGAGAGAGCGTCTCGTTCATGAACGTCGAAAGCTCCTCGGCGTGGGCGGGCAGGGCGCTCGGGCGGACCTCCAGCTCGGAGATGCGGGCAAAGGCGGGCTGCAGCGCGCTGATGAACTCCGTCTTGAGCATGCTGTCGATCTCGGAGCGCTTGTAGTCGCCCTCGACATTGCCGCACACATGCGTGTAGAACAGCATGGGGTCGGAGATTTTGTAGGAATACACGCCGTTGCAGCGGACGGACACATCGATATCCAGCCCGATGTTGCGGTCGACAACGCGGAAGGGGATCGGGGTGGCCGTGCCAAACTTGTTGTCCACGATCTCCTTGGTATTGAAGTAGTAAACGCGCTGGTCCTTGCCCGTGTCTCCGCCGAACGTGAAGCGGCGGCCTACGGTCTTGAACGTATCGAGCAGGCTCTTGCCGAATGAGCCGGTAAAGATGCTCGGCTCCGTCGAGGCGTCAAAGACGAACTGGCCCGGCTCGGCGCAGAATTCCACGACCTTGCCCTGCTCCACGATCATCATGCACTGGCCGTCCGCCACGGCAATGACGGAGCCGTTGGAGATGATGTTGTCGCTGCCCTTCGTGTTGGAGCTGCGCCCGGAGACGCGCTTTTGGCCCTTGACGGCCAGCACCTCCGGCGACAACGCGTCGCAGTAGAAAAATTCCTTCCATTGATCGGCGAGCGTGCCGCCGAGCGAGCCGACACCGGCTTTGATCAGACCCATAATATGCTCCCTTCCCTGCTGCAAGCAGATTTTTTTCCCATTATACCAGCTTTGACGGGAAAATGGTAGCCCTCGGCGCAGAGAATTTTGCGTGACAGGGGATGCGCAGGCGCATCGCAAGTCCATTTCGGTGTGCAAAAAAGCCTCGCAGAGTTCGCCGCCCGCAGGCGGACGATCCGTGCGCGCAGCGGACTGCGGTCCGATTGCCGGAAAAGCCTGAAGGGATTTTCCGGCAGTAAAAAACAGGCCGCATTGCTGCGGCCTGTTCGGAAAATATGCAATTACTCAGCCTTCGGGCCTGCGGCGACCAGCGCCTTACCGGCCTCGTTGCCCTCGTACTTAACGAAGTTCTTGACGAAGCGGGAGGCCAGATCCTTTGCCTTCTCGTCCCACTGGGAAGCATCAGCATAGGTGTCGCGCGGATCGAGGATCTTCGGATCGACGCCGGGCAGCTCCGTGGGGACCTCGAAATTGAAGTACGGGATCTTCTTCGTGGGGGCGTTCAGGATCGCGCCGCTCAGGATGGCGTCGATGATGCCGCGGGTGTCCTTGATGGAGATGCGCTTGCCGGTGCCGTTCCAGCCGGTGTTGACCAGATAGGCCTTTGCGCCGCTCTTTTCCATCTTCTTGACGAGCTCTTCGGCGTACTTCGTCGGATGCAGCTCGAGGAAGGCCTGGCCGAAGCAGGCGGAGAACGTCGGGGTCGGCTCGGTGATGCCGCGCTCGGTGCCGGCCAGCTTCGCGGTGAAGCCGGAGAGGAAGTAGTACTTCGTCTGCTCCGGGGTCAGGACGGAAACGGGAGGCAGAACGCCGAAGGCATCTGCGGACAGGAAGATGACGTTCTTCGCAGCGGGCGCAGAGGAGATCGGGCGGACAATGTTCTGAATGTGGTTGATCGGGTAGGAGACGCGGGTGTTCTCGGTGACGGACTTGTCGGCAAAGTCGATCTTGCCGTTCTCGTCGAGCGTGACGTTCTCGAGCAGGGCGTTGCGCTTGATGGCGTTGTAGATGTCGGGCTCGGAGTCCTTGTCAAGGTTGATGACCTTGGCGTAGCAGCCGCCCTCGAAGTTGAACACGCCGTTGTCGTCCCAGCCGTGCTCGTCGTCGCCGATGAGAAGGCGCTTCGGATCGGTGGACAGCGTGGTCTTGCCGGTGCCGGACAGGCCGAAGAAGATGGCGGTGTTCTCGCCGTTCATGTCGGTGTTGGCGGAGCAGTGCATGGAAGCCAGGCCCTTGAGCGGCAGGTAGTAGTTCATCATGGAGAACATGCCCTTCTTCATCTCGCCGCCGTACCAGGTGTTGATGATGACCTGCTCACGGGAGGTGATGTTGAAGGCCACGCAGGTCTCGGAGTTCAGGCCGAGCTCCTTGTAGTTTTCGACCTTTGCCTTGGAGGCGTTGTAGACGACAAAGTCCGGCTTGAAGTTCTTCAGCTCTTCCTCCGTCGGCTTGATGAACATGTTGGTGACGAAGTGGGCCTGCCATGCGACCTCGACGATGAAGCGGATGGCCATGCGGGTGTCCTTGTTCGCGCCGCAGAATGCGTCGACGACGAACAGGCGCTTGCTGCCCAGCTCCTTCAGAGCGATGTCCTTGACCGCCTTCCAGGTCTCTTCGGTCATGGGATGGTTGTCGTTCTTGTAGGCGTCGGACGTCCACCACACGGTGTCCTTGGAGTTCTCGTCCACGACGATGTACTTGTCTTTGGGGGAACGGCCGGTGTAGATACCGGTCATAACGTTCACGGCACCCAGCTCGCTGACCTGGCCCTTTTCGTAGCCGGTGAGCTCGGGCTTGGTCTCTTCCGCGAAGAGCATCTCGTAGGAAGGATTGTGCACGATCTCGGTGGTGCCGGTGATCCCATATTGCTTCAGATCGATTTCAGCCATTTTGGATTACCTCTTTCTTTGAACTGTCCGGCTGCCGGAGCAGCCGTGAAATTACTTCTGCACTACGTTTCCCGTAGTTTCGCATCTATATATTACGATTTTTTTCGGACAAAATCAATCCTTTTTTATCGTTTTGCAAAAAGTTCATAATTTTGCCGAAAAAGGGACGGAAAAACCGCCGATGGAGCGTTGTAGGGGAGCGGCGTGCCGCTCCCGGCGCAATGCTGCCGATCCGAACAGGCTGACGATAAAACGGCATGCAGCCCCGATTTGTCATTGCGAGGAGGCGCAGCCGACGTGGCGATCTCGGGAAGGCAGTTACGATTTCGCCGGGAATGCCTTGTTATCCGACCATATTCTGCGAGATTCCCACGTCGCGTTGCTCCTCGGAATGACAAACTTGGGAGCCTTGCGCCGATGAATTTGTGCCGTGATCATTGCCGGCCTGCATGGCGCTCACTACCCGCAAGGGGCACGCCGCATCCGTAAGGCGGCAAAGCCGCCAACGGCTGCGCA
>DQIA01000087.1:0-5468 GCA_003525905.1 Clostridiales bacterium | reverse complement strand
ACGCAATTGGTTTTTACGTTTTTATCGGTGGCCTGTACGAATCGACAGTGCAGCGCCGGGAGGGACATGCCCCTCCCCTACAACGCCCGGCTGGCGGCCGTGCCGAAAAATTCCCCGGAGCATGTGCTCCGGGGAACGGTTCCTTTTAGTCGCGGACCTTCGTGTCGATCTCCGCACGGCACTTCGTGCGGAAATCGTCTACACTCATGGCGCCGAGATCCACACCGGCGCGCGTGCGGACGGACACGGTCTGGTTCTCCATGTCGCGGTCGCCGACGACGAGCATATACGGGATCTTCTGCATCTGGGCCTCGCGGATCTTGTAGCCGAGCTTCTCGCTGCGGTAGTCAGACTCGGCACGGATGCCCGCGTCGCGCAGACGGTCGACGATCTCCTGCGCATAGTCGTGCGCGCGGTCGGTGATCGGCAGAACGCGGACCTGCGTCGGCATCATCCACAGCGGCAGCGCGCCTGCGTACTTCTCGATGAGGTAGGCCAGCGTGCGCTCGTAGCAGCCGAGGCTCGTGCGGTGAATGATATAGGGACGGACCTTCTGGCCGTTCTGGTCGGTGTATTCCATGCCGAAGCGCTCGGCCAGCAGCATGTCGATCTGGATGGTGACGAGGGTGTCCTCCTTGCCGAAGACGTTCTTATACTGGATGTCGAGCTTCGGACCGTAGAACGCGGCTTCGTCGAAGCCAACGGTGTACTTCACGCCGAGGTCGTCGAGAATGCGCCCCATGATCTCCTGTGCCTCGTTCCACTGCTCGGCCGTGCCCTCATATTTATTGTTGGGGTTCGCGGGGTCCCACTGCGAGAAGCGGAACGTGCAGTCCTCGAGCAGGCCGACGGTACCGAGGCAGTACTTGGCAAGATCGAGGCAGTGCTTGAACTCCTCCTCCAGCTGATCCGGGCGCAGCACGATGTGGCCCTCGGAGATCGTGAACTGGCGCACGCGGATGAGGCCGTGCATTTCACCGGAGTCCTCGTTGCGGAACAGCGTGGACGTCTCGCCGAGGCGCATCGGCAGGTCGCGGTAGGAGCGGGCGCGGTTCAGATAGACCTGATACTGGAACGGGCAGGTCATCGGGCGCAGAGCGAAGCATTCCTTCGTCTCGTCGTGCGGGTCGCCGAGGACGAACATGCCGTCGAGGTAGTGGTCCCAGTGGCCGGAGATCTTATACAGCTCGCGCTTGGCCAGCAGCGGCGTCTTCGTCAGCAGGTAGCCGCGCTTTTCCTCCTCGTCCTCGACCCAGCGCTGCAGCGTCTGGATGACGCGCGCGCCCTTCGGCAGCAGGATGGGCAGGCCCTGACCGATAACGTCGACGGTCGTGAAGTATTCCAGCTCGCGGCCGAGCTTGTTGTGGTCACGCTTGCGGGCTTCCTCCTGCTTCTGCAGGTATTCGTCCAGCTCCTCCTTCTTCGGGAAGGCGATGCCGTAGATGCGCTGGAGCATCTTGCGCTTCGAATCGCCGCGCCAGTAAGCGCCGCAGCACTGCGTCAGCTTGAAGGCGTTTGCCTTGATGCGGCCGGTGCTGTCCAGATGCGGGCCTGCGCACAGGTCCGTGAACTCGCCCTGCGTGTAGAACGAGATGACGGCATCCTCAGGCAGGTCGTTGATGAGCTCGACCTTATACGGCTCACCGAGCGACTCCATATAGGCCACGGCCTCGGCGCGCGGCTTCTCGCTGCGGACGAGGGGGAGCTTTTCCTTGCAGATCTTCTTCATCTCGGCCTCAATGGCGTCAAGGTGCTCCTGCGTGAAGCTGAAGTCTGCATCAAAATCGTAGTACCAGCCGCTGTCGATGGACGGGCCGATGGCCAGCTTGACCTGCGGATACAGGCGCTTGACGGCCTGCGCCATCACATGGGAGCAGGTGTGCCAGTACGTCTTGCGATAGGCCTCGTTTTCAAACGTGTACAGATTTTCTTCGGACATGGTGTTTCCTCCTTCATTCTGAGGGGCAATAAGTGAACCTCTGTATAAAATCAACTGCGGTGCCTGCCAGATCTTTTTCGCCAATCCATCGGTTCGGAAAACTTGAAATACATACCAGTATTCCGGCGTTTCCCAAACCTTGGCTTGACAAAAAATATCTTGCCATTCACTCTTGTTGATTTTATCAGAGGTTCAAAAAAATCACCCCTGATCCAATCAGGGGTGAGATACAGATCCTGTATTCCACGGTTCCACCCTGCTTGCAGCGCATGGCGCTGCCGCTCGTTGGCGCGGTAACGGGCGCACCCGGCTCAGCCTACTGGAAGTTCAGCGGAGCGGCTCGGAAGCGGTTCGGCGGCAGGCAGGTGCAGGAGCTTTCACCAACCGCTCCCTCTCTGGGCAACCGGGCCTGTTCCGGTCTTCGTCACAGCCTCTTTGATATCGCCAATATAGCACGTTTGCCCGGCCGTGTCAAGCGGTGCGGGCAAAGTTTTTTGCCTGCGGCGGGCGGTTGCGTTTTGTGGCCGTTATGTTAACCGTTTTGTAATCCTTTCACAATATCTTGTGCCTCCGCGCGCCGTGTATGCGGATATCTAGTCCGCCGGAAAACGGAAATAATAGCATAAAAAGTTTGACGAAAACAGGAAAATAAGAAAAAAGCTTGACAAATCGTGAAAGAATGTTATAATTGCGCGGTAGTTACAATATAGTAACAATAGTTGCAGCCCGCAAACAAAACCGGCCGCTGCAGCGAAAATTCTCAGAAATTGGAGGAGGCAAGCATGCAAAGAAGCACACAACATCCGCGCCGCCGGGCGTGGCTGCGGCGGCTCATCGTCGTCGCGGTGCTGGCCGCCGCTGTCGGCGCGCTGCTTTCGCAGACCGTCTTTGCCCAGACCAGCTATATCATCACGGACGGCGACCGCGTCACCGTCCACCGCTCCTACAGCTCCGATCCCTATGAGGTGCTCACCGAGGCGGGCATCGAGCTCGAGGAGGAGGATACCTATGAGACCGGCTATGCCGACGGCATGAATCAGATCACCGTCCGCCGCATGCAGATGGTCACGGTCATCAACCGCGGCGCGCAGAGCGTCATCGGCACCTATGGCGAAACGGTCGGCTCCCTGCTGACCCGCATGGGCATCACGCCGGGCACGGGCGACACGCTCTCGTGCAGCAGCGAGACGCAGACCTACGACGGCATGACCATTGAGCTCGTGCACACGGAGACGCGCATCGAGGAGGAGGACACGGTCGTCCCCTATCCCGTCAATTATTATGAGGACCCCGACCTCGAGCCGGATGCCGAGATCGTCCTCGTGGCCGGGCAGAACGGCCTGACCCACGTCAAGAGCGAGGTCACCTACCGCAACGGCAAGGAGGTCTCCCGCGTCATCGTGCAGGAGACGGTCAAGACGAAGCCCGTCACCCAGCTCGTCATCCGCGGCGTCGACCGCACCATCATGGAGCAGCCCGCCGATCCGGAGCCTGCGGAGCAGGCAGCCCCTGCCGCCTCGTCCGGCACGGCCTCCGGCAGCTCCTCGTCCGGCTCGTCGTCCTCCGGCGGCTCACGCTATGACGGCTCCGCCGAGACGAGCGGCAACGTCATCATGACGTCCTCCGGCGAGAGCTACACCTACGTCGATGTGATGACCTGCTCCGCCACGGCCTACACCTGCGAGGGCTATGTCGGCCACACCTATTCCGGCACGCTGGCCCGCGTGGGCGCCATCGCGGTCGACCCGACCGTCATCCCGCTCGGCACGAAGATGTATGTCGTTTCAAACGACGGCCAGTATGTCTATGGCTACTGCGTGGCCGAGGACATCGGCGGCGGCATCAAGGGCAATAAGATCGACCTGTATTTTGACACCTATGCCGAGTGCTGGGACTTCGGCGTGCGCATGTGCACCGTCTATATCCTCGGCTGAATGAAAATGAAATAATAATATAGAGAAGGGCCGGACTGCACGTCCGGCCCTTTTGCTGTATCATGCTATGAAGTCCGCAAGGGCATACCGCCCCCGAATTGTCATTGCGAGCCTTGCGGAGCAAGGCGCGGCAATCTCGCAGCACCGGCCGGAACACAGGAAAGCCTCCGGCGGATTCGTCACTGCCTGCTTGAGATTGCCACGTCGGGCTTGCGCCCTCCTCGCAATGACACGGGAAGAAAGCACTCCCAAGTTTGTCATTGCGAGGCTCCGCAGGAGCCGTGGCGCCCTGAGCGCGCAGCGCGGGGAAGTGCCCTTGGGGTGCAATCTCAGCAGCACTCGGCCGGATCACAAGGCACTCCCGGCGAAAACGGAACTGCCTGCACGAGATTCCCACGTCGCTTCGCTCCTCGGAATGACAAATCGGGAGCCATCGTCATTTTAATGACAGCCTGTTCATTTCGGCAGCACTGCGCCGGGCCCGGCTGTCCGCTCCCCTACAACGCATAATTGGCGGCCCTGCGCATCCCCCGCATTGACGTGCGTGGTACAATATCATAAAACACCACACAATGGAGGGTGCAATGGATCAGTTCAATGCGCAGTATCATCTGCCGGGCCTGTTTGAATTTTATGCGCTCTACCGCCTGTTTCTGCCGCTGTTTTTTGAGCACCGGGAGTATTTTTATGACTGGTGCGGCATTGGCTCGATCTACGGCGCGCCGGAGGGCTGCCTCTGGGGCGGCGGACGCGTCAGCTGCGGCGACTGCGACCCGCGCGACGCGCTTGCCCTGCTGCGGGACTACGGTATCTCCGCCCGCCTGACGTTCAGCAATTCCCTGCTGCGGCCGGAGCACCTGGCCGACCCGCGCTGCAATGCGCTGTGCCGCCTGTTTGAATCAAGCGGAGAAAACGGAATCATTGTCCATTCCGACCTGCTGGTGGATCACCTGCGGCAGCATTATCCGGGGCTGTACCTCGTTTCGTCCACGACAAAGGTCCTGACGGACTTCTCTGCGTTCCGTCAGGAGCTGGCGCGGCCGGAGTTTCGGTATGTCGTGCCGGATTTCCGCCTGAATCCGGCGCTGGAGCGGCTGAGTGCCCTTCTCCCGCAGGAGAAGGCGAAGGTCGAATTCCTGTGCAACGAATGCTGCTGCTTCGGCTGCCCGGACCGCCGCGCGTGCTATGAGGCCGTCAGCCGCAAGAACCTCGGCGAGCCCGGCCCGGAGCACCGCTGCACCGCGCCGGACGCCGCGCAGGGCTACCGGTTTTCCAGAGCAATGGAAAATCCCGGCTTCCTCAGCGTCGGCGACATCCGCGATACGCGTCTGCCGCTGGGCTTTTCTGAGTTCAAGCTCGAGGGCCGCGGCCTCGGCAGCGCGATGGTGCTGGAGTTTCTCCTGTATTACATGACAAAGCCGGAGTATCAGATCCATGTCCGTGAGGCCATTTACCTCGATGCCATGCTGGACCTGTTCTGAGGATCAGCAGCGCGTTGTAGGGGAGCGGACAGCCGGGCCCGGCGCTATACTGCCGATACGTACAGGTTGGCGATAAAATGAGGATGTCCCCCGACTTGTCATTGCGAGGAGGCC
>DQIA01000005.1:2677-5759 GCA_003525905.1 Clostridiales bacterium | reverse complement strand
ACAAGGACTACAACCTGCTGATGGTGCTGTGCCTGCTCTCCGGCGCGGTCGTCATCGCATGCAGTCTGCTGGCGCAGGCCATGAACGCGCGGCTCGACCCGCGCCTTCGCCCGGCGGAACGGGAGGTGACCTCAAAATGACAGACGACCGCTTTCGTCTGGTCGGCGTCCGGCCGCAGTCGCCCGCAGCACCGGTACGCCGCGCGCCGTGGTACCGCGGCAAGCCGATTTTTTCGGCCGCCGTTCTGGCGCTCATCGTGCTCGGCTGCCTGTTCTGCGAGGTGCTCCTGACGCACGATCCGACCTATCTCGACCTTGCGCACTGCAATGATGCGCCGTCGCGGGAATTTCTCTTCGGGACGGACCCGATGGGCCGCGATATTTTCTCCATGATCTGGTACGGCGGGCGCATTTCGCTGACCATCGGCGTTCTGTCCACGCTGCTGTCCACAGCCATCGCCATTCTGTTCGGCACGGTCAGCGGCTGCGCGCCGGACTGGCTGGACCGCCTCCTGATGCGGCTGACCGAAATTCTGCTGAGCGTGCCGAACCTGCTGCTCGTCGTGCTGCTGCAGGCCATTCTGGGCACGGCAAATGTGCTCACGCTCTCGCTCGTCATCGGGCTGACGAGCTGGGCCAGCATCGCCAAGGTCGTTCGCACGGAGGTGCGCAGGCTGCGCAGCAGCGAATATGTGCTGGCCTCGCGCTGCATGGGCGGCGGCTTCTTCCACGTCCTGCGGCAGCACCTTGCGCCGAATTTCTTCTCGTCCATCTCGTTCATGGTCGTTATGAACATCCGCAGCGCCATCACGGCGGAATCGACGCTGAGCTTCCTCGGCATCGGCCTGCCGATCGAGGTCGTCTCGTGGGGCAGCATGCTTTCCCTGTCCGAAAAGGCTCTGCTCACGGACGCATGGTGGATCATCGTCATTCCCGGTGTGTTCCTTGTGGCAACGCTGCTGTGCATCACGGAGCTGGCCAACGTCATGCGCCGCTCGACCCGCGAACGCACGCTATAAAACAGAATTGGGACCATCGGCTGCCGCCGGTGGTCCCAATCGTTTTATTTCTGTTCCGGGAAGAGCCGCACAATGGCCTGCGCCGCCGCTGCCTGCTCGGCGCGCTTTTTGCTCGTGCCGGAGCCGGTACCGACCTCCCTGCCGTTGAGCAGGACATGAACGTTAAATTCCTTGCAGTGGTCCGGGCCAGTCTCCGAGATGAGCTCATAGCTCAGCTGCTGCGATTTTTTGCGCTGCACGAGCTCCTGCAGCTCCGTCTTATAATCGTGGGTCTTTTCCGCCTCGGCGAGCTGCGGCAGGATGAGCCGCGTCACGATGTCGCTGGCCACGGCAAAGCCTCCGTCCAGATAGCTGGCAGCCACAACGGCCTCCATAACATCGCAGAGGATGCTCGGGCGGCGGCGGCCGCCGCTTTGATCCTCGCCGTTTCCGAGCAGCAGATGCTCGCCGAGCGAGAGACGCTCCGCCACGGCGGCAAGGCTCTTTTCGCAGACGAGCTCCGCGCGGATGCGCGTCAGATCGCCTTCGAGCTTTTTGGGGAAAGTCCGGTACAGATACTCCGCCGTCACGAAGCCGACAATGGAATCCCCAAGGAACTCCAGCCGCTCATAGCTGCGCAGTGGGTCCTGATAGATCTCGTTTGCACAGGAGGTGTGGGTCAGCGCCATGCGCAGAAGCTCCGGATCGCGGAACTTGTAGCCCAACGCCTTTTCCAGCTTATTCAGCATGTTCTTCCTCCCTGGGCAGGATCATCTGCCCGATATTGGCACGAATTTCCTCGCAGAAGCCGCTCTCGACCGCGCGGATGGCCTGCCGGATTGCGCCGCGGATGGCGGCGTCGTCGGACGAGCCGTGCGCCTTGATGACCGGGCGGCTGATGCCGATGACGATGGACCCGCCCGTTTCGCGGTAGTCCATGGTCTTGCGGATGCCGTTGATGCCCTTTTTACACAGCAGCGCGCCGAGCATCGTCAGCGGATTGCGGTAGAACATCTGCTTCATCATGCCGGACATGAACATGGCCGTGCCCTCCACGGTCTTGAGCAGGACGTTGCCGGAGAAGCCGTCCGCCACGATAACATCCGCCGCACCAAACGGCACATCGCGCGCCTCGACATTGCCGACGAAGTGGATGGTCCCCTGCTCCGCGGCGCGCTTCAGAAGCTGATGGGCCTCGCGGTGGAGCGGGTCGCCCTTCGTATCTTCCGCGCCGTTGTTCAGAAGGCCCACGCGCGGCGACTCGATGCCGAGCGCCTTCTGCGCGTAGAACGAGCCCATGCAGCCGAACTGCAGCAGGAATTCCGGCGTGCACTCGGCATTCGCGCCCGCATCGATGAGAATGGCGTGGCCGTCCTTCGTCGGAAGGACCGGCGAGAACGCCGCGCGGCGGATACCGCGGATGCGCTTGACGAGCAGCGTAGCCGCCGTGAGCAGCGCGCCGGTATTGCCGGCCGAGATGAACGCATCACCGCCGCCCTGCGCCAGCATTCTTGCGCCCAGCACGAGCGAAGAGTTCGGATGCTGCTTCACGACCGCGGCGGGATCGCAGTGCATGTCCACCACATCCTCGGCATTGGCAAGCTCCACGCCGTCCGGGAGCGTATCCCAGCCCTGGGCCTTCATGCTGGCAAGGATATCCGCGCCGCGGCCGACCAGAACGATCTGCACGCCGAACTCCTTTGCCGCCTCCAGTGCACCGCGCACCACGGCATCCGGGGCGTTGTCGCCTCCCATTGCATCCAGAATGATTTTCATGCCTGTTCCCTCATTTCTCCATGGCCTCCAGGTGCGCAAGCGACCGGTTGGCAATGGCCAGATTCTTGTTTGCTTTTCCACGCACCCGCTGCTCGAGCGGGGCGATGATGCCGAAATTCACATTCATCGGCTGGAACGATGCCACGGTGCTGTCGCTGACATAGTGCGCCAGCGCGCCGATGGCCGTCACGGTGCCGAAGTCCGGGACGGGCCTTCCCTCCAGCCGCGCCGCCATGCTGACGGCCGCTAGATAGCCGGAGGCGCACGATTCGACATAGCCCTCCACGCCCGTCATCTGCCCGGCAAAGG
>DQIA01000005.1:2282-2503 GCA_003525905.1 Clostridiales bacterium | reverse complement strand
AGCGCCGGGATCATGGAGAACACGCGCTTCTGCTCCGGAAAACGCAGGTGCGTCTGGAACCCGACGAGATTGTAGATGTTTCCGGCCGCATTGTCGCGCCGGAGCTGAACGACAGCATAGGGCTCGCGGCCCGTTGCCGGGTCCCGCAGGCCGACGGGCTTCAGAGGGCCGTAGCGCAGCGTGTCCTCGCCGCGGCGGGCCATGACCTCGACCGGCATGCA
>DQIA01000005.1:1314-2218 GCA_003525905.1 Clostridiales bacterium | reverse complement strand
AAGACGTTTTTGTCCTCAAAGCCGTGCACCTCCGCTTCCTCGGCGGCGGCCAGCTCCCGGACGAAGGCCTGATATTCCTCGCGCGTCATGGCGCAGTTGATGTAATCCGCGCTCCCGCGGTCATAGCGGGAGGCGTACCACGCCTTCGTCATATCGATGGACTCCAGCGTGACGAGCGGCGCAGCCGCGTCAAAGAAATGCAGATAATCCGTCTGGCCGAAATAGCGGCCGATGGCCTCGCTCATGGCGTCGGACGTCAGGGGGCCTGTCGCGATGATGACCGGCCCCGCCGGGACCTCGGTCACCTCCTCGGAGATGACCGTGATATTCGGGTGGCTGCGGATGCGCTCTGTCACCATACCGGAAAAGCCGTAGCGGTCGACGGCAAGGCAGCCGCCAGCCTCGACGCGTGTGGCGTCGGCGCACTGCAGGATGAGGCTCCCGAGCCGCCGCAGTTCCTCCTTGAGCAGGCCGACGGCATTTTCCAGCCGGTCGCCGCGCAGGGAGTTGGAGCAGACAAGCTCCGCAAAATCCGCGCAGTGGTGCGCAGGGGTCATTTTTACCGGCTTCATCTCGGACAGGCGGACGGCAAAGCCGCGCTCGGCAAGCTGCCATGCGGCCTCACTGCCCGCAAGTCCCGCGCCGATCACGCGTACTTCGGTCATGCTTCGCTCTCCGTTTTTGTCTTTTTGCGTGCGGCAGGCTTTTTCTCCGCCGCTTTTTTCGTGGTCTTCGCAGTTTTTGCGGCCTTGGCCGTCTTCCCGGTCTTCGTCGTTTTGGCCGTTTTGGCGGGCTTCTTTTCGGTCTCCTCCGCAGCCGGGGCGATCTCCTCGGCATTCTCGACGGTGTCCGTCGTGGCCTTCGGCATGCGGCGCTTATAACCGCGCTTGTCCTCCGGCAGGAA
>DQIA01000005.1:195-1263 GCA_003525905.1 Clostridiales bacterium | reverse complement strand
GCGCTTGTCCTCCGGCAGGAAGTCCGGGCACTTTTCGTTGATGCAGAACGGCTTCATCTGGCCGCGGCCGGATTTCTTGAACATCGTCTGCCCGCAGCGCGGGCAATCCTGCGCCGTGGGCACGTCCCACGTCATAAAGCCGCACTCCGCACCGCGCTCGCAGGCGTAGTAGACATAGCCCTTTTTTGACTTGCGCTTGAGCATCCCACTGCCGCAGCGCGGGCAGCGGCCCGGCATACGCTCAACGAGCGGCTTGGTATTCTTGCACTCCGGGAAGCCGGGGCAAGCCAAAAACCTGCCAAAGCGGCCGCTCTTGATAACCATTTTGCGCCCGCACAGCTCACAGACCTCATCGGTCTCTTCATCCGGCACTTTGATGCGCACACCGTCGAGAGCTTTCTCGGCATCCTCCATCTCGCGGTGGAAATCCTGATAAAAATCGCGCAGGACGGTCTTCCAGCCGACCTTTCCGGCCTCGACCTCGTCGAGCTGGTGCTCCATATTCGCCGTGAACTCGACATCGATGATATCACGGAAGCGCTCGATCATCAGCTCGGTCACGACGCGGCCGAGCGGTGTCGGCCAGAGGCGCTTGTCCTTCTTGATGACGTACTCGCGGTCCTGGATCGTTGCCACGATCGACGCATACGTCGACGGGCGGCCCACGCCGCGCTCCTCCATCGCCTTGACGAGCGTCGCTTCGGTGTAGCGCGCGGGCGGCTGGGTGAAATGCTGGGCCTTTTCCTGCTTTTCGGCAGTCAGGCGCTCGGAGCCGTCGAGATCGGGCAGCGAAGAGGAGCGCTCTTCGGCCTCGTCGTCGCGGCCCTCTTCATACACGGCGGTAAAGCCGGAGAATTTCAGGATCTGGTCGCTGGCGCGGAAGGCATGGCCCGCGCATCGCGCGTCGATCTGCACGGCGTCATAGCGTGCATCGGACATCTGGCAGGCGACGAAGCGGCTCCAGATCAGCTTGTACAGCCGGTACTGCTCGCGCGTCAGGTCTGCCTGAATGCTCTCGGGGTCGAGCCGGACATTGCTGGGGCGAATGGCCTCGTGCGCGTCCTGCGC
>DQIA01000005.1:0-146 GCA_003525905.1 Clostridiales bacterium | reverse complement strand
GCCTCGTGCGCGTCCTGCGCGCCCTCCTTCTTGCGGAAATGGCGGGGCTGGCCGGGATAGTAGGCCGGGCCGTAGCGATCGGTGATAAAATCACGCGCAGCGGCCAGCGCCTCCTCGGACAGTCGCAGGGAGTCGGTACGCATATA
>DQIA01000042.1:9066-9202 GCA_003525905.1 Clostridiales bacterium | reverse complement strand
CGCCGCTACAGACGCAATCGGCGTTTGCTATTTTAACGACAGTCGGTACAAATCGGCAGTTGGCGCGCCGCCTATAAGCCATAAAAACATCCCGGATGCGGCTGCATCCGGGATCAGCTTGTCAAAAAAGTCCTTT
>DQIA01000042.1:0-8863 GCA_003525905.1 Clostridiales bacterium | reverse complement strand
CTTTTGGCTTGGCAGTTTTTTGACAGTCTGAGCGCTTTTTCAGTTCAGCAGCAGGACGCTCGCAATGCCAAAGTAGATCAGCAGAGACAGCGCGTCGACGATCGTCGTGATGAACGGGCTTGCCATGACGGCCGGGTCGAAGCCGAGCTTTTTGGCAAGCATCGGCAGCGCGCAGCCAATCACCTTAGCCACAAGCACCGTCAGCGCCATGGTGGCGCATACGACCAGCGCAACGAGGCAGGTGACATCCTTGTTGCCGAGCATCAGCCGGTCGACGAGCATGATCTTGGCAAAGCAGGCGGCTGCCAGCGAGATGCCGCAGAGCACGGCCGTGCGGATCTCCTTCCACACGACGCGCGGCAGATCGGAAAACTCGATCTCGCCGAGCGACAGCGCGCGGATGACCGTGACGGAGGACTGCGAGCCGGAGTTGCCGCCCGTGTCCATGAGCATGGGGATGAAGGCCGTCAGTGCGACCTGCGCGGCCAGCGCGCTTTCAAAATGCGTGATGATCAGGCCCGTGAACGTGGCCGAGACCATCAGCAGCATGAGCCAGGGGATGCGGTGCTTGAAGAGGTCGAACGTGGACGAGCGGAGATACGTCTTGTCCGACGGCGTCATGCCGCCCATGATCTCCATGTCCTCCGTGGCCTCGTCTTCCATGACGTCCATGGCGTCGTCGAAGGTCACGATGCCGACCATGCGGTTCTCCGTGTCCACGACCGGCAGGGCGAGGAAGTTGTATTTCGAGAACATGCGGGCAACTTCTTCCTGATCGGTGTGCGTATGGACGGAGATGACGTTCGTCTCCATGATCTTGTCGACGGTCTCGTCGTCGTCCTGCGCCAGCAGCAGGTCCTTGACGGAGACGAGACCGATGAGCGTGCGGTTCTTGGTGACGTAGCAGGTGTAGATCGTCTCTTTGTCGACGCCCGTGCGGCGGATGCGGAGGATGGCCTCCTCCACGGTCATGCCGGGGCGCAGCGAGACATATTCCGTTGTCATGATGGAGCCTGCGGAATTCTCGGGGTAGCGCAGGATCTCGTTGATGTCCTTGCGCATGTCGGGGTCCGCCTGCGAGAGGATGCGGCGCACGACATTTGCGGGCATTTCCTCCACGATATCGACGGCATCGTCGACATACAGCTCGTCGAGCACCTCGCGCAGCTCGGAGTCCGAAAAGCCGCGGATGAGCAGCTCCTGCGCGTCCGGCTCCATTTCGACGAACGTCTCGGCCGCCAGCTCCTTCGGCAGCAGCCGGAACAGCAGCGGCAGGCGGGATTCCTCCAGCCCGTCAAAGACCGAGGCGATATCCGCGGGATTCATCGTGGATAGAATGTCGCGGATCGTGGAATACTTCTTTTCCACGAGCAGCGCCTCAAGCGTGCTCTCTACAGTTACGGTGTGATCTGCCATTTTCCGGTTCCCTCCTGATTCTTCATAGTACGGTCAGAGATTCGGAAGCGGGCACGGCAGGCCGAATATCGAATGATTAACGGGAACGCACCGCATGGACGCGGGCGTCCTTTTTCGTACTTCGGCCTACGCCAGTACCATTGCCACTCCCAGCATCCATGACGTTCCCTCCTTTTGGGCTGAAAATTTTTGAAAAGGCCCTATCTCTTATCATATTGCCGCGCGGCGCGTTTGTCAAGCGAAACCGCGGAAAAATCCCTTTTGTTTTTTGCGATCTTATGGTAAAATAAAGGAAAAACCGAAAAACGGAGTGGAAAACCTTGAACACGATCCGCATCTATGAAACGGACTCGCACGCCCGGCAGCTGCAGGCGCGCGTGCTCTCCTGCGAGGAGAGCGAAAACGGCTGGCTCGTGGAGCTGGACCGCACGATCTTTTATCCCACGGGAGGCGGCCAGCCCTGCGACATGGGCACGCTCGGCGGCGCGGACGTCACGGAGACGCTCCTGCGCGGCGAGACGGTGCTGCACCGCTGCACGGCGGCTCTGCCGGCCGGCGCAGACGTGACGGGCGAGATCGACTGGGCGCGGCGGCTGGACCTCATGCAGCAGCACTCGGGTGAGCATCTCGTCTCCGGCCTCATCCACGCGCGCTTCGGCTATGAGAACGTCGGCTTCCACCTCGGTGCGGACCTCGTGACGATCGATTTTAACGGTGAGGTGGACGAGCAGGCCCTGCAGGAGCTGGAGCGCGCCGCGAACGAGGCCGTCTGGGCCGATTTTGCGCCGCATATCTGGTATCCGGAGCCGGACGAGCTGGCGCACCTCCCATACCGCAGTAAAAAGGCCCTGACGGGTGCAGTGCGCCTCGTGCAGTTCGGAGACATCGACCTGTGCGCCTGCTGCGGCACCCATGTGGCCCGCACGGGCGAGATCGGCCTCATCAAGCTGTTCAGCACGACGCATTTCCGCGGCGGCTCGCGCATCGAGATGGCCTGCGGCGGCCGTGCCCTTGCCGTGCTGAACGCCCTTTGCGCCCAGAACCGCGACATCTCCGTCCGCCTGTCGGCAAAGCCCGTGCAGACGGCCGCCGCCGTGGCACGATTGGCCTCCGAGCGGACGGAGGCGCAGCAGCGCGCCGCCGCGCTGGAGGATCGCCTGTTTGCCCTGCTGGCACAGGACGGGCAGACGCTCCGCTTTGAGCCGCCTATGCCGCCGGAGAGCGTGCGCCGCCTGACAGACGCCATGGTCCGGGCGAACACAGCGCGCTGCGCCGTGTTTGCCGGGCAGGACGGCGCGTGGCACTATGCCATGGCCGACCGGGACGGCGACCTGCGCGGCCTGACGAAGCGGCTCAATGCCGCGCTGCAGGGCAGGGGCGGCGGAAAGCCCGGCTTTGTGCAGGGCTCGCTCGCCGCGTCCCGCACGGACATCGAGGCGTTTTTCACGGCGGAAAGCTGCAGTATGCCTGACCCGGCGTGAGCACCGTGCCGCTGCGCGCGGCCAGCTCCGAAACGGTCAGAAATTCATAGCCCTGGGCCTGCAGGGCGTCAATGACACGCAGCGCGGCCGTCACGCTCGAGTCCGTCAGGTCGTGCATCAGGATCACGGACCCCGGCTCCGCATGGCACAGGATGTGCGCCGTCACGGCGTCGGCATCGTGCACGCGCCAGTCCTCCGGGTCGACGGACCAGAGGATGACAGGCAGATCGGCGCAGGCCGTCTGCTGCAGCACGGCCGTGTCATACAGCCCGCCCGGCGGGCGCAGCAGCGTCGGCGCGCGGCCCGTTGCCTCCATGAGCTTGCGGCGGGCCTCGGAAAGGTCGCGGCAGACCTCGGCGCGGCTCATGGAAGTAAAATACGAATGTGTGTCGCCGTGCGTGCCGGTCTCGTGGCCATCGGCGGCGATGCGCGCGGCCAGCTCCGGATACAGATCGATCCGGTAGCCGCAGAGAAAGAACGTTGCATGCACGCCGCGTGCGGCAAGCCCGTCCAGCAGGCGCTCCGTAAGCGCGCCCGACGGGCCGTCGTCAAACGTCAGCGCCACGCAGCGGGGCTCCGCCGCATGGCCGCGCGGGAGCAGGACGGCCAGCGCGGCAAGCAGGCATAACAGCCGTTTCATGCAGCCACCTCCCAGAACAGAAGAAATTCGTCTCCGGGGTAGTATGCGCGGAAACCGATGAATTATTGAAGAGGGCAGCACCGCATCATGCAGGGAAGATGCAAGGATGCGGTGCAGCCCTGAAAGGAAACGACAATGATCCAGGTGATCTGCCCCGTGTGCGGGGCGGCGCTCGAGCCGCAGGGTGCGGCATGGCGCTGCGTGCAGGGGCATTGCTTTGATGTGGCAAGGCAGGGTTATGTAAACCTTCTGACGGTGACGCAGAAGCACTCGCGCCATCCCGGCGACACGCGGGAGATGGTCGCGGCGCGGCGCGCGTTTCTGGACGCGGGGTGGTATGCGCCCATCGCCAAAACGCTGGCAGACCTTGTGCGCCGCTTCTGCCCGGAGGCAGAGGCCGTGCTGGACGCGGGCTGCGGTGAGGGCTATTACCTCTCGCAGCTCGGCTGGGTCCCGGAGCGCTGGGGGATCGATATCTCCCGCGACGCCGTGCGCTATGCTGCCGCGCGGGACCGCAGCGCCCACTGGCTCACGGCCACGGCGGCCCATCTGCCGTTTGCGGACGGCGGGTTCGACTGCGTGCTGTCCATGTTCGCCCTGACGGCCGGGGCGGAGTTCTTCCGCGTGCTGCGGCCGGGCGGCATCTTTGTGCAGGTGCTGGCGGGGCAGAACCATCTGCCGGGGCTGAAGTCCATCATCTATCCCGCGCATGTGGAGAAGGAAAAAACGCTCCACCCGGCGCTGCTGGGCTTTTCCCTGCTGCACACGCAGACGCTGCGCTTTTCGTTCTCCCTGCCGGATGCGCAGAGCGTGCACAATCTGCTGTATATGACGCCGCACGTCTGGCGCATCACAAAGCAGGGCGCGGAGGCGCTGGCGCAGACCGCGCAGCTGACGGACACGGCGGAGGTCATCTTCAACATCTACGGTAGACAAGAGGCCGGGAATCTGCTAGAATAAGGACAAGGATCAAATACGGAGAGTGGAGCATGCTGGATAAGCTGAAACAGGTCGAGGACCGCTATGAGGAGCTGTGCGCCCGCGCAGAGCAGCCGGATTTTTACGCCGACCCGAAAAAGGCGGCGGCGTGGCTGCGCGAGCAGAAGGAGCTGGCCCCCATCGTCGCGGCCTACCGCGCCTACTGCGCGGCGCAGCGGGATATGCAGGATGCCGCGGAGCTCATGACCGGGCAGGCCGACGCCGAGCTGAAGGCCCTGTGCCAGGAGGAGCTGACCGGCGCAAAGAAGCGCGCCGCCGCACTCGAGCAGGAGCTGAGAGTCCTGCTGCTGCCCCATGATCCGAACGACGAAAAGAATGTCATCCTTGAGATCCGGCCCGGTGTGGGCGGCGAGGAGAGCGCCCTGTTTGCGCACAGCCTGTTCCGGATGTACAGTCTCTATGCCGCCGCGCGCGGCTGGACCGTGGAGCTGCTGAACTATAACGAGACGGAGCTCGGCGGCATCAAGGAGGCGGACTTCATGATCTGCGGCGCGGGGGCCTATTCCCGGCTGAAGTTCGAGTCCGGCGTGCACCGCGTGCAGCGCGTGCCCGAGACGGAGTCCGGCGGCCGGGTGCACACGTCCACGGCGACGGTCGCCGTCCTGCCGGAGATGGAGGAGGCCGATGTCGACCTCCGGCCGGAGGACATCGAAATGCAGGTCTACCGCTCGTCCGGCGCGGGCGGCCAGCACATCAACAAGACGTCGTCTGCCGTGCGTCTCATCCACAGGCCGACCGGCATCGTCGTGGCCTGTCAGGAGGAGCGCAGCCAGTTCCAGAACCGCGAGCGCTGTATGATGATGCTCTCCTCGAAGCTCTACCAGCTCGAGCAGGAGCGCATCGAGTCGGCCGTCTCGTCCGAGCGCCGCAGCCAGGTCGGCAGCGGCATGCGCAATGAAAAGATCCGCACCTATAATTTCCCGCAGAGCCGTGTGACCGATCACCGCATCGGCCTGACGCTCTATCAGCTGGATTCTATTCTGAACGGCGGGCTTGACCCGATCCTTGACGCGCTCATCGCGGCGGATCAGGCCGAAAAGCTCCGCCGCAGCGAAAGCAGTGACAAATCATGAAAACACAAATGCTCTCGGCGCAGCGTCCGGAGGACATTGCCGCCGCAGCCGGGCTGCTGCGAAACGGCAAGCTCGTCGCCATCCCGACCGAGACCGTCTACGGCCTCGGGGCAAACGGGCTGGATGAGAACGCCGTGCTGCGCATCTTCGAGGCGAAGGGGCGTCCGCAGGACAATCCCCTCATTTTGCATATCTCCGAGCCGAAGGAGCTGGAGTCGATCTGCCATGACATCCCCGCGCAGGCGTGGCTGCTGGCGGAGCACTTCTGGCCCGGCCCGCTGACGATGGTGCTGCCCGTCCGCGACCTCGTGCCGAAGCGCACGACGGCAGGGCTGGATACCGTCGCCGTCCGCTGCCCGAAAACGGCCGCGACGCGTGAGCTCATCCGGCTGGCGGGTGTGCCTATCGCCGCGCCGTCGGCCAACCGCTCCGGCAAGCCCTCGACCACGACGGCGGCCCACGTGCTGCATGACATGGACGGCCGCATCGAGGCCATTCTGGACGGCGGCCCGTGCGAGGTCGGCGTGGAATCCACGATCGTCGACCTGACGGGCGAGCGCCCGCGCCTGCTGCGCCCGGGCGGCGTTACGCCGGAGGAGCTGCGCGCTCTGCTCGGCGAGCTGGACATCGACCGCGCCGTGCTCGGCCAGATCTCGAACGACACCGTCGTGCGCGCTCCCGGCATGAAGTACAAGCACTATGCCCCGTCGGCGGAGGTCTATATCATCTCCGGCAGCAGCGAGGCGGCCGCGCGCTATATCCGCCGCCGCTTCGGCCCCGGCGACGCCGTTCTGTGCTTCGCGGAGGAGCTGCCGCTCTATGACGGCTGCAATCCGACGGCCTACGGCTCTGAAAACGATGTGCGCACGCTCTCTGCCGGGCTGTTTGCCGCCCTGCGCGCCCTCGACCGGCCGGATATCCGAACGATCTATGCCCGCTGTCCCGAGGGCGGCGGCGTGGCCTACGCCGTCGGCAACCGCCTGAAGAAGGCGGCGGCCTTCCGTGTGGTCGACGCGGAGCACGAGGCATGAAAATTCTCGGCATCACCGGCGGAAGCGGCAGCGGGAAAACGACGCTGCTGCGCGCCGTAGAGCGGCTGGGCGGCCTCGGCCTCGACTGCGACGCCATTTATCACCGCCTGCTGGAGACGGATGCCGCGCTCGTTGCCGCCATCGGCGCGCGTTTTCCCGGCACGGTCCGGGACGGCCGGGTCGACCGCCCGGCGCTGGCCGCCGTCGTGTTTGCCGATCCGGCGGAGCTTGCGGCCCTCGATGCCCTGACGCATGAGGCCGTTGCGCGCGAGGTACGGCGGAGGCTTTGGCAGTCGGAGGCACCGTTTGCCGCCATCGACGCCATCGGCCTGTTCGAAAGCGGCCTTGCTTCCCTGTGCGACGAGACGGTCTGCGTGCTTGCGCCCGAGGAAACGCGCATCGAGCGGCTCATCCGGCGCGACGGCATCTCCCGCGAGCGCGCCCTTGCCCGCATCCGGGCACAGAAGAGCGACGAGGCCCTGCGGGCCCAGTGCGGCCATGCCCTGTGGGCGGACGCGCCGACGCCGGAGGCATTTCAACAACAATGTGAGCAATTTCTGAAAGGAGTTTTGATGATGGAAGAAACCAAGAAGTTCGCAAAGGAGCGCGAAGCGCTGCTTTCCAGCCCCAAGAACGGCTATGACCGCATTTCCGAGGCGGACCTTGCCGCGATGGAGTCCTACTGCAAGGAGTACATGAAATTCATCAGCGACTGCAAGATGGAGCGGGAGGCCGTCAAGTGGACGATCGAGGCTGCTGAGAAGGCCGGCTTCCGGGAATTGAAGCCCGGCATGCAGCTGAAGCCCGGCGACCGCGTCTACGGCAACAACCACAACAAGAGCGTGATTTTCGCCGTCGTCGGCAGCGAGAGCCTGAACGAGGGCACGCACATCTGCGCGGCCCACATCGATTCCCCGCGTCTGGACCTGAAGCCGAATCCCCTGTATGAGGATGCGGGCATGGCCTATTTCAAGACGCATTACTACGGCGGCATCAAGAAGTATCAGTGGACGACGACCCCGCTGGCCATCCACGGCGTCGTGGCGAAGAAGGACGGCACCGTCGTCACCGTGACCGTCGGCGAGGAGCCGGGTGATCCCATCTTCTGCGTGACCGACCTGCTGGTCCACCTGTCCGCCGACCAGATGCGCAAGACGCTGGCCGAGGGCGTGACGGGCGAGAACCTGCGCATCCTGCTCGGCAGCCGCCCGCTGAAGGACGACGAGGGCGCCGACCGCGTGAAGTTCGCCATCCTGATGCTCCTGAACGAAAAATACGGTCTGACGGAGGAGGACTTCCTCTCCGCCGAGCTGACCATGGTCCCCGCAGGCCCTGCGCGCGAGGTCGGCTTCGACCGCAGCCTCATCGCCGCCTACGGCCATGACGACCGCGTATGCGCCTATGCAGCCTTCAAGCCGCTGCTGGACCTCGGCACCCCGGTCAAGACGGCCGTGTGCGTGCTGGCCGACAAGGAGGAGATCGGCTCCGTCGGCATCTCCGGCATGCAGAGCCAGTATTTCGAGATGTTCATGGAGGATCTGTGCGAGGCGGCGGGCGCAAGCAAGCGCCGCTGCTTCGAGCATTCGTTCTGCCTGTCCGCAGACGTCAGCAACGCCTTTGACCCGCTGTATGCCGAGACCTGCGACCCGACGAACAACACGAAGATCAACTACGGCACCGGCATCTTCAAGTATACCGGCGCGCGCGGCAAGTCCGGCAGCTCCGACGCGGCCGCCGAGGTCATGGGCTATGTGCGCCGCATCTTTGCGAAGCACGACGTCATCTGGCAGACCGGCGAGCTCGGCAAGGTCGACCAGGGCGGCGGCGGCACGGTCGCCTGCTACATGGCAAACCGCAACATCGAGACCGTCGATGCCGGCGTCCCGGTGCTGTCCATGCATGCCCCGATGGAGATCGTCTCCAAGCTGGATACCTACATGACCTTCAAGGGCATGAAGGTCTTCTACGAAGAAAACTGATCTGTCCTGCCCCGCTTTGGAGCTCCAAAGCGGGGCAGCGTTTTTGCACGATGAGTAACCCCGCCCGGCTCTGCAGGAACAATCGGTACAGGTTGGCGTTAAAATGGCACCAGCCCCGAATTGTCATTGCGAGGAGGCCGCAGGCCGACGTGGCAATCTCGGGAAGGCATTGCCGATTCGCACTGGCTGCCGATAAAAACGCATTGACCAATTGCGTGCGTCTGTAGCGGCGCTCAGTGAGCGC
>DQIA01000115.1 GCA_003525905.1 Clostridiales bacterium | reverse complement strand
TGTCATTGCGAGGAGCGAAGCGACGCGGCAATCTCGCAGTACCGGGGTGGATAACAGGAAAGCCCCGGCGAAAACGTAACTGCCTTCCCGAGATTGCACCCCAAGGGCACTTCCTCGCGCTTCGCGCTCAGGGCGCCACGTCGCCCTTCGGCCTCCCCGCAATGACAAACTTGGGAGCCTTGCGCCGCAGAATGTGTGCCGCAGTCATTGTCAACCTGCAAGGCGCTCAGGGAGCGCCGCTGCAGGCAGCTTTGAAAATCCGTGCAAAAAACGCCCCCATCCGATCGGATGGGGGCGCCTGCATTTGATTCAGCCGACGACAAAGCGCGCGGCAGCTTTGGCAAAATGGGCCTCGTTCCGGCTGTCTGCGATCTGCACCTGCAGAGGATGGGTAAAATTAATCGTAAACAGCTCCATAAAGTTCTTTGCGCTGACAACATGCTCGCCATCTACCACGTCAATGGCATAGGGCTGCAGCGTGGCCAGTCCGACAAATTCTCTCACGTCGCTCACGGATGCAAATCGAACGATCATGTGCTTCCTCCCAAAGAAAGACTGTCAGCTTGTCAAAAAAGTCCTTATGAGTCTGCGATCCTGCCGCTGCGGCGGGCAATCGAACGCGAAAGGGCACCCTGACGGCTTCCTTTCCCACGTTTCTTCCCTCCGAAACTTTCGGCTTGGCAGTTTTTTGACAGTCTGAGACTGTACAAATCCTGTTTTTTCCACTATAATGATCGTGATTATTATACCGCAAAAACGGGCAAAAGCACAATGCACGTTTTGTTCAATCTTTTTTGGGACCCTCAAAGATTTTTTGGAGAAACTCGATGAAATTTCAATGTTATACGCTTGGCTGCAAGGTCAATCAATATGAAACGCAGGCCATGGAGCAGCAGCTTCTGGCCCTTGGCCACGTCAGCGGCACGGATGCCGACGACTGCGACGCCTATCTCATCAACACCTGCACCGTGACGGCGGTCGCCGACCGCAAGAACCGCACCCTCATCCGCCGCCTGCGCCGCGAGCACCCGCAGGCCGTCATCGGCGTGTGCGGCTGCTATGCACAGGTCAGCGCCGGGGAGGTCGAAGCTCTCGGCGTGGACGTCGTGTCCGGCAGCGGCGGGCGCGAGGCCTTTGTCCAGCTCGTGCTGGACGCCGTGCGGCAGAAAAAGGCCGGGCAGGACGCCGGGCAGCAGGTCCTGCTGGATGACGCCATGCGCCGCCGCGCCTTTGAGTCGCTCCCGGCCGGGAGCCTCGGCACGCGCACCCGCGCCATGCTCAAGGTTCAGGACGGCTGCTGCAACTTCTGCACCTACTGCATCATCCCCTACGCCCGCGGGCCGGTGCGCTCGCTTCCGCTGGCGCAGGCCGTGGAGCAGGCGCGCGCGCTGGAGGGCTACCGCGAGGTCGTGCTCACAGGCATCGAGGTCGCATCGTGGGGCCGCGATCTCAAGGACGGCAGCACGTTTGCCGATCTGGTCGAATCCGTCTGCCGGGCCGTGCCGCAGCTGCGCGTGCGCCTCGGCTCGCTCGAGCCGCGCGTGGTGGACGAGGACTTCTGCCGCCGCCTTGCCGCGTGCCCGAATTTCTGCCCGCAGTTCCACCTGAGCCTGCAGAGCGGCAGCGACGGCGTGCTGCGCCGCATGCACCGCCACTATGACACGGCGCGCTATCTGCAGAGCGTCCGCCTGCTGCAGCAGTGGTTCCCCGGCTGCGCCGTCACGACGGACCTGATCGTCGGCTTCCCCGGCGAGACGGAGGAGGAATTCGCCGAATCCCTCGCCTTTGCCCGCACCTGCGGCCTTGCCATGATCCACGTCTTCCCCTATTCCCGCCGCGCGGGAACGCCCGCTGCCTCTATGCCCGGCCAGCTCTCCCGCGCGGAGAAGGCTGACCGCTCCGCCAGGGCCGTTGCCGCCGCCGCCGAGCTGCACCGCGAATTTCTGACGGCCATGTGCGGCACGGAGCAGGACGTGCTCTTTGAGCAGATCGAGGACGGCTGGTTCACCGGCCACGCCCCGAACGGCATGAAGGTCTATGCCCGCGGCGAGGACCTGCATAACACCGTCCGCCGCGTCCGCATCGAGGGCCTGCAGGAAGAGGGCCTGTGGGGGGAGATTTTGTAAGGCTGCCAAATATGTGTTGTAGGGTCGGGGACAGCCCAGCACGGCACAGCGCTGCCGACTGGCACAGGGCATCGTTAAAATGGAATTGGCCCCAAATTGTCATTGCGAGGAGGCCGGAGGCCGACGTGGCAATCTCGCAGCACCCGGCCGGATTTTGGAAAGGCTTCCTGCAAAATCGTAACTGCCTTCCCGAGATTGCACCCCAAGGGCACTTCCTCGCGCTTCGCGCTCAGGGCGCCGCGGCCCCTCCGGGGCCTCGCAATGACAAATCTGGAAGTTTCACGCCGCTGAATCGCTACTGCAATACCTGTAACTGCCAATGGCGCTCAGGGAACGCCGCTACAGACGCAATCGGTGCATACCATTTTATCGCCAGCCTGTACTAGTCAGCAGTGCGTCGCCGGGAGCGGCATGCCGCTCCCCTACA
>DQIA01000070.1 GCA_003525905.1 Clostridiales bacterium | reverse complement strand
TTTCTCCGCAGATATCCAGTAAAAATTTACAAACAGCGGATTATCGGCAGATTCATCGTGGACTTTTACTGTGCTTCGGCCAGACTGGTCATTGAATTGGATGGCTCTCAGCATTATGAACCTCAGGGGCTTGCTTATGATGCGGAACGTTCTCAATTCCTGATGTCTCTTGGGCTGGAGATTCTGCGATTTTCCAACCGGGATATCGACAAGGATTTTCGCGGTGTGTGCGCACAAATTGATCTTATCATTCGAAAAAGGCTGCAGGGCCCTCTCAGTCACCTGCGGTGACAGCTCTCCCAAAGGGAGAGCCAAGGGACTGTACCCCATTACATAGTATGTTGACGTGAAAAATGGAGCGTATCTGTATCGATACGCTCCATTGACTGTTTTATGAACACCCATCTAAATGGGCGGCCGCTTCGATTTCAATCGGCGCTTGGGAGCCGCGTTCTGCAGGCCGGGCAGTGAGGACGGAGGCAGGGTTTCTCTCGGAGACAGCGGCGTGCTGTACACAGGCATAAAAAGAGCCGCCCAGGTGCTTCGGTCGCTGGGCTACCGAAGCGGTAGCCCAGACGGTTTGCACAAGAGCGGCTATATTGGAAGTATAGCATACGTCGCCGACGGTGTCAAGATATCCGGAGGAAAATTACAAGTGTGATCGGCCGCTGCAGAAATCCCCCGTGCAGGAGGAGCTGCAGGCTTCCGAACGGGCTACGGCAGCTTCTCGAGCAGCTCCGGCAGGCTCAGGCCCGTCTCGCGCGCGATGCGTGCCAGATCGTCGAATTCATACTTTTTGCGGGAAACGCCATAGCCGCCCGCCTGCTTGCAGCGGACCGGCCCCCATGGGCTGTCGGTCTCGCTGACGCTGCGCTGCAGCGCCGTCCGGCTGCAGCGGTGCTCCCGCACGCCGAGCGTTGTCGTGTCGCGCAGGAATACGTCCAGCACAGCCTGCCGCTTTTCCGGGCGGCACAGTGCGCGCAGCAGTACGCCGGGGCGCGATTTTTTCATGCCGATGGGCGTCGTCCATGCGTCGAGTGCCCCTGCCTCCAGCAGGCGCTCCAGCGCAAAGCCGATGGCCTCCGGCGTCATGTCATCCAGATTGCAGGCAAGCTCCAGCACGTCCTCCGCGCTGTCCTCCGTCTCGCCCAGCAGGGCGCGGACGCAGTTGGCGGCGGGGAAGTCCTTGCGGCCCATGCCATAGCCGATGCGCTCTACGCGCATGGGCGGCATATCGCCGAAGCGCGCGGCAAACTGCGTCAGCAGGGCAGCGCCGGTCGGCGTGCACAGCTCGCCTGCGATGTGCCCGCCGTAAATAGGAACGCCGCGCAGCAGAATGGCCGTCGCCGGGGCGGGAACGGGGAGAATGCCGTGGGCGCAGCGGACGTGGCCGCTGCCGACGTGCACGGGCGAGACGATGATCTGCTCCGGCGCGAGCCGCTCAAGCAGCAGGCACACGGCCGTGATGTCCGCAAGCGCGTCCATCGTGCCGACCTCGTGGAAGTGGATCTGGTTGACCGGCCTGCCGTGGGCCTCGCTCTCTGCTGCGGCCAGACGGCCATAGACGGCGAGGATATTGTCCCGCACACGCTGCGGGACCGGCAGGGCCGCAATGCGCGCGCGGATGTCCGCCATGCCGGTGTGGGAATGAGGGTGTTCATGGGCATGTTCATGCTCATGGTCATGCTCGTGAACATGACTGCATGCATGTGTGTGCGCCAGCGGGACGTCCTCACTCTCCTCCTCCGCGCCGTTCACGGTCACGGAGAGCTGCGTGCCGCAGATGCCGCACTTTTCGGTGCGCACGGCCGTGGTGACAACGCCGGGGATGCCCAGCGCATTGAGCTCCTGCAGAAATGCCTTCGGCTCCGGCAGCAGCTCGAGCAGCGCCGCCGTGAGCATATCGCCCGCGGCGCCCATGCCGCAGTCAAGATACAGTGTTTTCATGGTTTGGCCCCCATATGATTGATCATGCTGGCAAGATAGCCCGCGCCGAAGCCGTTGTCGATGTTCACGACGGAAACGCCGCTGGCGCAGGAATTCAGCATGGAAAGCAGCGCGGCAACACCGCCGAACGACGCACCATAGCCAACGCTCGTCGGCACGGCAATGACGGGGCAGTCGACCAGTCCGCCGATGACGCTGGCAAGCGCGCCCTCCATCCCGGCGATGGCGATGATGGCGCGCGCACCCATCAGCTCGTCCAGACTGGCGAGCAGACGGTGCAGCCCGGCTACGCCGACGTCATACAGCCGCACGACGCGGTTTCCGAGCACCTCGGCTGTGAGCGCTGCCTCCTCGGCGACGGGAATGTCGCTCGTACCGCCGGTCGCGACGACGATCTTCCCGTCGCCGTCCGGCTCCGGCAGCGGCCCGACGATGCCGATACGAGAGGCTGCGTCATAGGTGAGCGCTGCGCGCTCCTGCAGATAGGCTGCGGCCTCCGGCTTCATGCGCGTGATGAGCACGGTCTTCTGCCCGCTGCGCTGCAGGGAATCGACGATGCCAGCGATCTGCTCCGGCGTTTTGCCCGCGCCGTAGATGACCTCGGCCGCGCCCTGCCGCAGACGGCGGTGATGGTCGACGCGCGCATAGCCGAGGTCCTCAAACGGAGCCTCGCGCAGCTGCAGGGCCGCGTCCGCGACGGAGATGCTTCCGTCGCGCACCTGCGTGAGCAGGGCGGTGAGAGAATTATGCATGGCGTGCCTCCAAATCGAGCAGAACTGCCCGGTAATCGGGCTTCAGGGCCGCGACGATCTCGTCGTGCTGGGCCAGCGCCCGGGAAAGCTGATCTGCCGGGAACTGCAGGCGGGCGCAGCCGTCCAGCAGGCGGACGCGGAAGTCCGTGTAGCCCTGCGAGAACAGCCAGCCCTCGGCGCGCTCCGTGGCGGCCAGCAGCTCCGGCGTGATGCGCGTGCCGGTGGGGACGCGCGTGGCAAGGCAGGCATAGGCGGGCTTGTCCCAGGTGAACAGCCCGGCCTCGTGCGACAGACGGCGAATTTCCGCCTTCGTCAGGCCGCATTCGCGCAGAGGCGAGCGGACGTCCATCTCGCGCAGGGCGCGCATACCGGGGCGGTCCCCGGCGTCGTCCGAGGCATTCGTGCCGTCGAGGATGAGCGTGAACCCGTCCTCGGCTGCCGCGCGCTTCAGATTTCCGAAAATATTTTGCTTGCAGTAGTAGCAGCGGTTTGCAGGATTGCGCGCCACATCCTCGGAGGACAGGGCATCCAGCTCCAGCACGGTCAGCTTCGCACCGACGCTCTCGGCCAACCGCCGCGCGTCGTCCAGCTCAAACTGCGGCTGGAACGCCGTCTTGGCAAAGTAAGCGTGCACGTCTGCACCGCACTGCACCGCAGCATACAGCAGATACGACGAATCCACGCCGCCCGAAAACGCGATGGCAGCGCGCGCGTTTTCCGCGAAAAATTCCTGTAGGGTCATGATGGGGTGTCTCCTTCCTGCTCCGGACACGGCGTGAGCCGCGCGCGGAAAGAAATGCGCCGCGGGGTCGGCAGTCCGTCAAAGCGGATGAGCCAGGCCTGCTTTGCCTCGTCGAGCTCCAGCATGGTGCCCGTGCCGAGAATGCTGTGCCGCACGCGCTGGCCGGGCCGGAAGGCGGCGGTGTCCGCGCTGCCGCGCAGCGTGCGTTCGCTTATGGCAATGTAGCCGCGGGCGTTATCCAGCAGCATATCGTCGCGCTCACCGCTCTGCTCCAGAAGGCCGGGGTCGATGTCGAGCAGGAAGCGCGAGGGATAGCGGTCGGTTCCGTCAAAATTGCGTCCGGCGGCCTCGGAGAGGTACAGCCCCTGCTCCGCGCGTGTCATTGCGACGAAGGCCAGCCGTCGCTCCTCCTCCATGGCGGGGAGGGTCCGGATCTTTTTCGAGGGGAACAGTCCCTCGTTCATCGCGCACAGGAATACATGGGGGAATTCCAGCCCCTTGGCCGTGTGCACGGTCATCAGCTTCACGCGGTCGCTGCTGTCGCCCGCGTCGGCGTTTGTAAACAGGGCCACATGGGCCAGATAGTGCTCGAGCGTGCATTCCTCACCGCATGTCGTTTCATATTCATAGACGGACTGCTTCAGCTCTGCCAGATTGTCCAGCCGCTCTTGACTGCCCTCCGTGCGGAGCATGGCCTCATAGCCGCTTTCGTGCAGGATGGCGGACAGGACCTCCGAGACGGACCGGCCGGAGCAGTCGGACGAAAAGGCATCGATGAGCGAGACGAAGCGTGCCGCACCCGTGCCGCGGAAGGCCTCCGTGCCGACGCTGCGGCGCAGGGCCGTGAACAGCGAACAGCCCTCCTGTGCGGCCTGCTCCTGCAGCAGCCTGCGGCGGCGCTCGCCGATGTTGCGCTTCGGCTGGTTGACGATGCGCAGGAACGACAGGTCGTCCTGACAGGCAATCATGCGCAGGTAGGACAAGGCGTCCTTGATCTCGGCGCGGCCGAAAAACTGCACGCCGCTGTAGATGGTATAGGGGATCTTCTCCCGCTGGAGCACCTCCTCGACCGTCCGCGTGAGATAATGCGCGCGGTAGAGCACGGTCATGTCGCGGTAGGGCGTCCCGCCGTCGTGCAGGGCCTGCATCTGCGCCGCCATCCACGCGGCCTCGTCCGCCGCGCTGCGCGCGTGGTGCAGACGGACCGGCGCGCCGTCCGGCAGGGTGGGGAGCAGGGATTTTTCCATGCGGTCCGTGTTTTTGGCGATGAGCGAATTGGCCACGGACAGGATCTGCGGCGTGGAGCGGTAATTTTCCATCATCAGGATCGTCCGCGTACCGGGAAAGACCTGATCGAAGTCCAGCAGATACCGGATGTTCGCTCCGCGCCAGGTATAGATCGTCTGGTCGGGATCGCCCACGACGAAGAGGTTGTGGTGATAGCCGCACAGCACCTGCATCAGCGTGTACTGCGGCTCGTCGATGTCCTGAAATTCGTCGACCATGATGTACTCCAGCCGCTGCTGCCACTTGAGGCGGATGTCCGCATCCTGCTCGAAGATATAGAGCGTGAATTTCAGCAGATCGTTGTAGTCCAGCCCGAAGCATTTCTTCTGCTGGTAGAGATAGCCATAGAAAATGATGTCATCCGGGGCTTCGGCCTGCAGATATTTCTGCTGCAGCGTCTCGAGCGACAGCGTGATGAGATCGAGATAATACTGCGGCGCCTTCTTGAGCTTGCGGAGCTCGATCATGTCCCGCGCTGCGCTGAAGGTCATGGCGCGCAGCGTCAGCCCGCGCTCCTCGTAGATGATGCGGAGCATGGCGTCGATGTCGCTGTTGTCAAGCACGAGAAAGCGCCGCGGATACTGCACGGCGTGGCTGTCCTCCTGCAGGACGGTCACACAGAAGCTGTGGAACGTGCAGATATAGCCCGTGTCCTCGTCGCCCGTCAGGGCGTGGATGCGCTGGCGCATCTCGGCAGCAGACTTGTTCGTGAACGTCACGCACAGGATGTTGCCGGGCAGCGTGCCGACCTCGTTCACAAGATAGGCGAAGCGCCGCGCCAGTGCGCGCGTCTTGCCGGAGCCTGCGCCCGCGATGACACGGATATAGCCCTCTGTGGCCGTGACGGCCTCCCGCTGGGCCGCGTTCAGCCCGCTCAGCAGATCGTCCATGCGTGTTCGCCCCCTTTCCCGAAAAATAATAGCACAAAATCGGGCGAAATACAAGCGCGAGCCGGGCGGGCTTGCGCACTGCCTGCCAATATGCTACAATATTACTTGGGAAACTCTGAATAAATCATCTGCGGCGGATGGCGGATCTTTTTCGCCATCCACTCTTGCAGATTGAATCAGTGCTTCCCTGATTCAAGCTGAACCGCACGATTCCTCGGGGGCTGAAGATGCAAATGTGCGGTGCTGCCTGTAAACAACAAAAAACCACCGCCGCAAAGGCGGGGAGGGGAGAGCGCTATGCCGCGTTTTTTTGTTCCGCGCGCGGAGCTGGGTGAGAATTTTCTGGTCCTGACGGGGGAGAATGCCGCGCATGCGCGTGTGCTGCGCCTGAAAAACGGAGATGCCGTCACGGTGTGCGACGGCGAGGGCGAGGAGTGGCACTGCGTTGTCTCGGACGTGGCTCCGGGGCAGGTCAGCCTTGTCGTGCAGGAGCACACGGCCGCAAAGAGCGAGGCGGCCGTATTCTGCAGTGTGTATATGGCCTTTGCCAAGGCGGATAAATTTGAGCATGTGATCCAGAAGGCGACGGAGCTGGGCGCGGCGGAGCTGGTCGCGTTCCCGAGCGCGCGCTGCGTCTCCCGGCCGGATGAGCGCTCACTTGCCAAAAAGCTCGAGCGCTGGCAGAAGATCGCTGCCTCGGCTGCAGAGCAGTCCGGGCGCGGCCGCATCCCGCAGGTGCTGGCGCTGCCGTCGTATGAGGCGGCGCTGCAGCGGGCTGCGCAGGCGGAGCTTGCCGTCTGCTTCTATGAGAACGAGGAGCAGCGCACATTCCGCGCCGCCATCGAGTCCGCGCCGTTCCGCACGGCGGCCCTGCTGACGGGGCCGGAGGGCGGTCTGGAGCGCAGCGAGGTGGAGCAGGCGCAGAGGGCCGGCCTGCAGATCTGCACGCTCGGCAGCCGCATCCTGCGCTGCGAGACGGCCCCACTGTGCGCCCTGTCTGCCCTGATGTACGCAACGGGTGAATTCTGAGCGAAAGTGAGGGTTAATGAATGAAAACGTGTGTGATCTCCTTCAGCAGCCGGGCGGATGGGAACTGCGCTGCCATTGCCGGCTGTGTGCAGGAAACGCTCGGGGCGGAGGGTCTGACCCGCTTCGATTTTTCCGGACTTTCGGTGCATGGCTGCGGCGCCTGCCATTGTGAGTGCTTCCGGCAGCGCGAGGCCTGCCCCTATTTTGCGGACGATGCGTTCCGCCTGAACGAGGCGGCGGCACTGGCGGATCGCGCCGTGTTCATCATGCCGAATTACTGCGATTTTCCGTGCTCCAATTTTTTCCTGTTCAACGAGCGGAGCCAGTGCTGCTTCAACGGGCATGCCGAGCTGGCGGACCGCTATCTTGCCGTGCCGAAGAAATTCATCGTTGTCAGCAATACGGGCCGGGAGAATTTTCTGGCGGCGTTCCGGGACCATGTGCTGCCCGGAACGGAGCCGGATGTCTGCTTCCTGCGCGCAGCGGCCTACCATCGCATCAGCCTCGACGGCGACCTGATGACCTGCGAGCCTGCCCGTGCAGCCGTCCGGGAGTTTTTGCGGGACTGGTAATGCAGCGGCCTGAGCGCCATGCAGGCAGGCAATGATTGCGGCACAAATTCATTGGCGCAGTGCCTTCAAGTTTGTCATTGCGAGGCCCCGAAGGGGCCGTGGCAATCTCCTGCAACGCCCGGCGGATTCGCCAAGGCTTTCCTGTGATCCGGCCGGGTACTGCGAGATTCCCACGTCGCTTCGCTCCTCGGAATGACGATTCGGGTGCGTTTACCGTTTTAACGATGGCCTTTGCCGTTCGTGAGTTCCGTGCCGGTCGGGGCATGTCCCGACCCTGCAACGCTTCCATGATAACCGATCTGATCCCCCGGAAACAGGCATGTTTCCGGGGGAGTTTTGATATATTGGACAGGGGAGGTGAGGGCATGGAGCGGAACGACTCCATTCTGGGCGGCGCGCTGCTTTTAACAGCGGCGAATCTGCTGCTGCGGCTCATCTCCATCGCATTTCAGGTCTTCCTCTCCGTGCGCATCGGCGCGGCGGGGCTGGGACTGATGCAGCTCATCTCGACCATCGGCGTCTTTGCCATGCTGGCCGGGACGGCCGGGGTGCGCGTAACGGCCATGTATCTGGCGGCGGAGGAATTCGGACACCGGCGCTTGAGCGGTGTGCGCGCGGCCATGCGCGCCTGTCTGCAATACGGCATCCTCGTGAGCGCCGTCTCCGGCGCGGCGCTGTTCTTCCTCTCGGACTTTTTTGCGCAGGCATGGCTGCGCGATCTGCGCGCTGCGCCGAGCCTGCGGGTCATGGGCCTGCTGCTGCCGTTTTCCTGCCTGTGCGGGATCATGACGGGGTATTACACGGCCTGCTCCCGCATCCGCCAGCTCGTCGGCATCGAGATCGCGGAGCGGCTGGTGTCCGTCGGGCTGACGGTCACCCTGCTGTACCTCTGGGCCGGGGACGATCTGGCGCGGGCGTGCTGCGCCATCACGTTCGGCAGCTCCGCCGGGTGTATTTTTGACTTCACACTGCTGTATCTGCGCTACCGGCGCGATATGCGGCGGGTCCCGCGCGAGCACATCCCGATGCGAAAGCGCCTGCTGCGCCTGAGCGTCCCGCTGGCGCTGAACGACGCCCTGCGCGCCGGGCTGAACACGGCCGAGCAGCTGCTCATCCCCATCGGCCTTGCGCGCTACGGCGGCTCGACGGAGGAGGCTATGGCGGGCTATGGGACGATCCACGGCATGGTGTTCCCCATCCTGATGTTCCCGGCTGCCATCCTCTATTCCGTCTCCGATCTGCTGGTGCCGGAGCTTTCGCGCTGCCGGGCCATGGGACGCGCCCTGCGCGTGCGTGACCTGAGCGGGAAGTGTATCCGCATGACCATGCTGTTTGCCGCAGCCGTGGCGGGCTTCTTCTTCGTCTGCGCGGAGGAGCTGGGCCAGTGTGTCTATCACAGCGCGGATGCGGGGCGCTACCTGCGCATCTTTGCGCCGATGGTGCTGATGCTCTATCTCGATGCCATTGTCGACGGCATGCTCAAGGGCCTCGCCGAGCAGCTGAGCTGCGTGCGCTATAACACGCTGACATCCGTTCTGGACGTCGTATTCCTCTATGTCCTGCTGCCGCGCCATGGCGTTGCGGGCTATGTGGCGGTGTTTGCCGTGACGCATGCCATCAATCTGTATTTGAGCATCCGGCGGCTGCTCGTTGTGACGGAGCACAGGCCGCGCACGGCGGATTTTGCTCTGCCGCTGCTGAGCCTCGGCTTTGCCCTGCTGCTGACGCTCCCGTCTCCGGCGATGGGCGGATGGCTTGTGCGGCTCCTGTGCCGCGGCGGCTGGTTCCTGACGGTTTTGCTCGCGGCCTTTGTGCTGCTGCAGGCCCTGACGCAGCAGGACGGCAGCTGGCTGCGGCGCGTGCTGCGCCGGACGCTTGACAATCGGGGCGGCGCGGGCTACAATGAGGGCAGCTTATAGGGAAAGCTCTGATTGATTCAGAACTTCTCCGGATCAGGAGGCCACTTTTCATGCCGCAGACGCCCATGCCGCAGGTGCATCCCATCCCCCCGCTGTTTGACGCGGAGTCCCGCGTGCTCATTCTCGGTTCGTTCCCGTCGATCAAGTCGCGGGAGGCCATGTTTTTCTATGGCCATCCGCAGAACCGCTTCTGGCCGCTGCTCGCCCTGCTGACCGGCGAGCCGACACCGCAGACCGTGGAGGAGAAGCGCGCGCTTGCCCTGCGCCACCATTTTGCGCTGTGGGACTCCATTGGGCAGTGCACCATCACCGGCTCGTCCGACAGCAGCATCCGCGACGTTGTGCCGAACGACCTGCGCGCCATCACGGAGCACGCGCCGATCGAGCGCATTTTCTGCAACGGGAACACGTCGCTGAAATATTACCGCCGCTATAACGAGCCGCTGCTCGGCCGCCCGGCCGTCGTTCTGCCGTCGACGAGCCCGGCCAACGCGGCGTGGTCACTGCAGCGTCTGGCCGAGGCCTGGCGCGTGATATTATAAATGGGAGGAGCCAAATCCGCGGCTCCTCCCGTTTTCATGTGCGCCCGGTGAGCGCACGT